>DATMUX010000611.1:0-3466 GCA_035563695.1 Acidimicrobiia bacterium | reverse complement strand
CGAGCGTTGCGCGCTCCTTGCCTGCGATCGAGACGGTCGCCTCGCCCGACTGGATCACGAAGAACGCCGCGCCGCCCGCGCCCTCCCTGGTCACGGTCTCGCCAGGAGCGAAGCGGCGCTCCTTGAAGAGCGCGGCGATGCCTTCGACATCATGCGGGCTCATGCTCGCGAAGAGCGGCACCCGCTCGATCACGTCGACCGGCCCGCTCAAAGGTTGCCGCGCGGGAGATTTCGACGATGTGACGGCGCGGCACTGCAGTAGGTATAGCCGCCCACCCGCGAAGGCCCACTCGATGTCGCGCGCCGGCCCGTAGGCCTCCTCGCACCTGCCGGCCAGCGCGTTCAGCTCAGCGAGCTGCTGGTCGTCGAGGCAGAGGCGCTCCACGCGTTCCGGGGGGACGCGCTCTTCGACGGTGCCTCCGTCGGCCGCGGCACGGATCGCGATCTTCTTCATGCCCGGCGTGCGTTCGAGCACGGTGCCATCGCGCCCGATGCGGAACGTGTCGGGGATCACGCGTCCCGCGACGACCACCTCGCCGAGCCCCCACGCCGCCTCAATGAGCCGCTCGTCGGCCTTGTTGATCGGGTTCTGCGTGAACATCACTCCCGCGACGTCGGCGGGGAGCAGTGACTGCACGACGACGCCGACGCTCGGGCGCGTGAACAGCCCGACGCGCTGGCGGTACGTGATCGCCGAATCGGAATTCGCCGACCACCAGATCTCGCGGACCGCGGCGCTCACATCGTCGACGGACGGCACGTTGAGCAGCGTCAGCTGCTGCCCGGCGAAGCTTGCCTCGGCGCCGTCCTCGTCGACGGCCGACGATCGCACCGCGAGCGGCGCCACGAGAGCATGGGCGAGAGACGCCACCTGTTCGACTGCGCGCTCCTTGCCCGCGGCGATCTCGTCGACGATCGCGCCCGACAGCGCGATGCCGGGCGGGATCGGCAAACCGGCCCGGGCCGCGGCTCCCAAACCGGTGGCCTTCGCGCCGAAGCGCGAGTCGTCGTGCGCGTCGGCGAGCGAAACGACCTCTGCCACCGTGCTGCCTACGCGAGCAGGGTCACTTCGCCCGCGTCGCCGTCGACGCGCACGCGCGACCCGTCCGGGATCCGATCGGTCGCCTCGCGCGTCCCGACGACGCCGGGGATGCCGTACTCGCGGGCGACGATCGCGGAGTGCGACAGGAGGCCGCCGCTGTCGGTCACGATCGCGCCGAGCAGCGGCAACAGGATGTTGAACGCCTCGGTGGTCGACTCGGTGACGAGCACGTCACCCTGCAGGATGCGGCCGAACTCGGACGGCCCCGCGACACGCCGCGCGGGTCCTTCGTACGTCCCGCCGCTCGCCGCGAGCCCGCGCAGCAGCTTCTCCTCGTGTGGCGCCTCGGAGCTCCCCGACAGCTCCGCGAGCGCGATGCCGACCGCGTTCATCACCCGGCCGATGCCCGGCGGCAGGCCCGACGGGTCGGGCGGCGCCGGTGGCGGCGGGCCGAGGAACGGCGGCGCCTCCTTGGCGGTGCGCGCGAGACGGTCGGCGTAACGCCGCGCGAGCTCGTCGGCCGACGGCTCCGGCGCGCCGCGCACGAGCGCGCACATCTCGTCGATGCCCGCGTCGACGAAGTGCTCGGCGTCGTGGATGCGATCTCGTGCCGCGAGCCGGCGGCCGGCCGCGAGCGCGGCGCGGCGCATGATGCCCGACGCCCAGATGTCGCTGAAGACGCCGCGCTCGTCGCGCAGGCGGTACATGAGGCGCGCCTCGCCGAGCAGCTCGTCGAACTCCTCGTGGTGCTGTTCGGGAACCTGCGCGCGAATACCGGCGATGTGGTCGTCGACGTCCGAGTCGTCGC
The DNA here is from genome assembly GCA_035563695.1 of Acidimicrobiia bacterium. Classification (GTDB taxonomy): domain Bacteria; phylum Actinomycetota; class Acidimicrobiia; order IMCC26256; family PALSA-610; genus DATMUX01. The sequence continues at coordinate 1,616 of DATMUX010000611.1, read as the reverse complement.
GGGCGCCGCCCGACGCGACGAACGATTGCAGCGCGCGCACCAGCGCGTCGGGGAGCTCGAGCGCGTAGCGCCCCGAGATGTCGAAGCCGTCGAGCAGGCGGTAGCCGACGAGGTCCAGGTAGCCCGACGCCGCGGCACCGACCTCACCGTCCGCCGAACGCAGCTCGGTGAGGACCTTGCCGGGATCGGCGCCGGATTCGAGCAGCCCGCGCGCGTCGGCATCGTGGTCGATCGCCGTGATGAGGCGTTCGAGCTCCTGCGATGCACCGGCGGAGATCGGTGCGGAGCCCCGCATCATGGCCAGCACGTTCGCCGGTGTTTCCGAGGTCCATGCACCCACGTGCGCGAGCAGGTCGCCGACCGGCAGCATGGCCGAGCCCGTGAAACGCATGTGCTGGTAGATCATCTCGGCGTGGTGATCGCGGCAGCGCTGCAGGTATGCCGCGAGCTCGTCGTCCGAGAGCGCGTCGGGGTCGACGGATTGCAGCTCGCGATGCTGGCGGATCGAGGCCGGCTTGGCGACCTCGTCCCATTCCTTCAGCTGATCGCGCCAGACCTTGCCCTCCCACACCTCCTCGGCGCGCGCGAAGCGCTCGGGGATCTCCGCCTCGGGCGCGGGCCGCATCGTGTTGTATGCGAACCCGTTGACGTACTCCATCTCGAGCGCTTCGAGCACCATGCCGTAGTACTTCATGAATTCCTGCGTGCCGCGCCGGAACGGCGCCGGGTGCATCTCCGCGAAGTACCGAGTCACCGGGCGCGGGAAGTGCACGGGGTCGAGGCGCCACGACCCCGGTCCCGGGGGCTCGAACTCCAGGGGTGCGGTGCTCGGCCGACATTCCTCGCCTCCCGTCCTCGGTGCACGCGGCTCCAGCTCGTGTGCCGGCGCAGTCTCACCGCTGGGGGTGCGCCCGCAAGCGCGCGACGATCAGTTGCCCCCGGCGGGGACCTCGTTCGGCAGCAGCGCTCGTGCGTCGCCCGGGTACGGAACGTCGTAACCCTTCGTCGCGTACCAGAGGACGCGGTTGAGCAATGGGCGGTTGGCTTCGACGTCGGGCACGGAGAAGTCCATACGGGCGGACGCCTCGGCCCACGCCCGCGCGGGCCCCTGCAACGCCGACGCGGGCTGGTTCGTCGCGCCGAGGATCTCGGGCCGCTGCACCCGGTAGGCCGTCAGGTCCGGAGTGTTCGTGAACGCGTCGCTCATGGGTGTGGCCGCGACGTCCATGCGGTTCATCGGCGGAAGCCCGAGGATCTGTTCGATGGTACGGACGAGGTTCACCTGGCTGTAGAAGGTGGAGTCGACCGTGCCGCGTCGCACGTACGGTCCGGCGACGAGCGCGATCGTCCGGTGACCGTCGACGTGGTCGACGCCGAACTGCGCGTCGTCCTCGACGACGAACACGGCCGTCTCGTTCCAGAACCGGCTCGCGCTCAAGCCTTGAAGGATGCGACCGAGCGCGAGGTCGTTGTCGGCGACCTGGGCCTGCGGCGTCGGGTAGCCCGGCGTCGTGCCGGTCGTGTGGTCGTTCGGCAGGTGCACGATCGCGAGGTCGGGCATGTCTCCCGAACGTTGCCAGTCGGCGAGCCGGCGCAGGAACACGTCGGCCCGGTGC
>DATMUX010000610.1:0-3103 GCA_035563695.1 Acidimicrobiia bacterium | reverse complement strand
CCGAGGGTGTCGCCGACATCGTCGCGATGATCTCTCCCGGCCGAAGCGTCGGCGAACGATACGCATAACGCGCCGCGCCGTTCGCGCGCACATCGCCGTACGCGTCGACCACCCAGTACCCGGTCCCGTCGACCCGGGCCGCGATCGACGTCGCGTTCGCGAGGATGCCGGGAAGAGCACGCGCGTCGCCGAAGCCGTACACGGAGCCGTCGTGGCCCAGCATCCAGTAGCCGACCTTGGTGGAAACGACCGTGCTCGACCGAACTACCGCGCTCGATGCCGTGCCGGTCGCCGCACGGGCGGCGACGGTGGACGCGGCGACGAGAACCGCGAGCGATCCGACGCTCGTGAGCACCACCACTCCGCGCCGGAGCCGGCCCGAAGCATTGCGAGTCCCCCCTGCAGCGACCGTGCTCGTCCGGCCAGACATCCGGATCCCTCCTGTTCACAACGGCGCTGCCTGTTCTATCGGCGTCACTGCCGATCCGATGAAGGCGACACGCCGCGCGCCCTTCCGGACGCGGTGTCGAATGAGGCTCGAAGAGCCTCCGCTGAAGTCCCCGCGATGCTCGTCTACGACGCGCCGCACTCGGCGGGCCCGAGCGTACCGAAGAGAACCGCCGGCGATGCGAACGCGCCGGGCAAAGCGCAGCCGAAGAACGAAGATCCGCCCCAGAGCGCAGGCGTCGCTGCGTCCCGGCGATCCGTCCCTTCGTCCCGCGTGCGCTCAAGTCGGGGAGACGCCCACCCGATACGTCAGACGGGACGGGGGGAATCTGTCAGGGGGAAGCAGATCCGTGAACGCGCCCAGAAAGAGCGCCAGCGCTCGCCCGACCATCCACGACCTGCTCCCGAAGGGACGCTCCAGGCCGGTCAGCCCCAGGCGCAAGCTCGCGACTGCCCTGGCCGCGTTGTTGGTGATTGGTTCGATTCCGCCGATCGTGGCGTTGACGGCGGGGGCGGGTCCGTCGTCGTACAGCCTGTTCTCGGGCCAGACGGGCCCTTCGAGGGCGTCGTGGGGGGACTCGCACTCGGTGGAGGTCGGCGTCCAGTTCAGTTCGTCGGTGGGCGGAACGGTGACCGCGCTGAACTACTGGAAAGCAGCCAAGGGCACGAACGCGACGCGATCGGGACACTTGTGGGACGCGTCGGGGCGCCTCCTCGCGTCGGTCAGCTTCTCGAACGACACGGCCTCGGGCTGGCAGCAGGCCTCGTTGTCGTCGCCGGTCGCGCTCGCGCCGAACGCGATGTATGTCGTGTCATATTTCGCGCCATGGGGTGGGTACGTCTCGACGCACAACTACTTTGCGTCTTCGGCCAGTAACGGGCCGCTGAGCGCACCATCGTCGAACAACGGCGTGTTCTGTTATTCGAGTGCGCCGTGCTTCCCGACGAACACCTACATGGCCTCCAACTACTGGGCCGACATCGTTTTCGTCGCCTCCGACAGCACCACGAGCTCGCCGACGGTGGCGCCCACGACGGTGGCACCCACGACGGTGGCACCCACGACGGTGGCACCCACGACGGTGGCGCCCACGACGGTGGCACCCACGACGACCACGGTGGCGCCCACGACGACGACCACGGCCGCGGCTCCGGTCCAGTCCGCGCCGCCGGTGTCGAGCGGCACCCAAACCACGAACTGCTGGCCGGCCCCGCACCTGTGCGGTTTCGCCGACGCGACCAACAGCGGCATCCAGCCCGGCGCCACACTCACCCAGGTCCCGTCACAAGCCACGAGCGGATCCGGCTGGCAATACAACAACGGCGGTGTCACGATCACCGGCAACGTGGGATCCGCGACCTCGGGCCTCGAGCTCGCCGACGGCGTGACCGCCATCATCACCGGAAGCAACCTCACGGTCCAGAACCTCAAGCTCGACGGCGCGCACGGAGAGTCGACCTCCGCCGTCACGGTCAAAGCTTCGACCAGCGGCGTCACGATCAGCCACTGCGACGTGACCGGAGCCCCCGACAGCTCCGGCGAAGTGTCCACCCAGCGCGGCTGGGTCGGGATACGCATCCTCGGCGGCGCCACGAGCTTCAGCGTGAACTACTGCAACATCCACGGCTTTGCCGGAAGCATCTTCCCCGATAGCCCAGGCGGGAACGACGTGTTCATCGGGAACTACATCCACCACGTCGTCTCGTGGGACACCAACGGCACCGACCACTGCAACACCTGGGGCGACACCTCAGGGCCGGGGAACGTCCCTACAACCATGCTGTTCCAGGACAACACCTTCGACAACGGCAACCACTACTGCGCCAGCGCCGCATTCGCCTTCTACAACGACTTCGGCCCGAACGCGAACCTGCACGCCATCGTGCAACACAACCTGCTCGCCACCGCCGCCCCCTACTGCATCAACCCCGGCTACGGCGATGCCCACGCCGGGCCCAACGTCTCGTCGTACCTCGCGATTCGAGGCAACGACTTCTCGAGCGCCTACAACCAAGGCTGCGGACAAGTCGGCCCCTCGTACGTCTGGCCGGTGAACTCGACATACGGACCCGGAGGATGCCCCACCTGGCCCACCCCCTGCGGCGGCTCCCCCACCAACTACAACTGCGCCAACTACTGGGACGCCGGCCCCCTCGCCGGATCCAGCGCCGACCTCTCCTTCTACTACCCGACCACCTACCACGCACCCACCGCCTGCCCAAACCCCGCACCCTGGTAACACCCAAACCCTCGACCACACACACCGCGAACCGCCCGCACTCCGTCTTGGTGTGCGGGCGGTTCCTCTGGGACCGCTTCGTGAAGAAGCTCCGGATGCGGTTTCCGAGATCGCGTACGGTGGTCGCTTCGTTGTAACGACAGTGCGCCTGTGGTATTTGCAGATTCGACCGTCACGCGCTGCGCAGATACCACTGAGCGCCGCGCAATCAGCCGCCCGAATGCGATGTGTGCCACGAAGCGTCAGAGTCGGCGCATGTGATCCTCAGGCGGTCGTTGCAATGCCCCCGCGCGTCCACGACGATCAGTTCACGACGACGTAGTCGCGGCGCTCGCATGCAGCATCAACACCGCGTCGTCGGAGTGAACCCGCGCGGGGAAGCGTGTTGTGCGAGCCGTCGGTCTTCGCGGACCCGG
>DATMUX010000609.1:0-2881 GCA_035563695.1 Acidimicrobiia bacterium | reverse complement strand
CGCGCATCCACCCGGTATGGCGCGGTGCGCGCGTGAGTGGGCGCGCGTTCACGGCGGCGTGCAGTACGGCCGACAACCTCGCGATCCATGTCGCCGTCGCCGAGGCCCCGCCCGATTCCGTGCTGGTCGCGAGCGTCGGGCTCGAGCCCGAGCGCGGCTACTGGGGCGAGGTGCTGACGACGGCGGCGAAGGCGCGACGGCTGCGGGGCTTGGTGATCGACGGCGGCGTACGCGATGCCGATGCGCTCGAAGCTCACCGCTTTCCCGTATTCGCCGCGATGATCGCGTTGCGCGGCGCTACCAAGCAGGAACCGGGCCGCATCGGCGACGCCGCGTCCGTCGGCGGCGTCGACGTGCACACCGGCGACTGGATCGTGGGCGACGCCGACGGGGTCACCGTCGTGCCTCGCGAACGGCTCGACGAAGTGCTGGCCGCGGGGCGCGCCCGGGCCGAGAAGGAACAGCGCTTCTTCGAGCAGCTGCGCGCCGGTCGCACGACGCTCGAACTGCTCGGTCTCGACGACGCCCCGATCGACCGCGTCTGACCGCGGACGCAGAGCCGTCAGTCGACGCGCCGCAGCGTGTTGCGGTCGGTATGCGCGATCGTGCCGCCGATGGCGTGGTCGTAGGTCGTGCACTCGTCGTACGACCACGTGTCGCCCTCGACGATGATCGTGCAGGTGTACTTCTTGGTGCGCGCCTTCGCAGCGAGGTACTTGTTCGACAAGATGCCGTACACCTCGTCGCCGACCGTGGCCTCCATCGAGAACTTCGTGTCGGTCGGTTTCGCGCTGCCGCCCGCGAGCACCGTTGATCCCCGCGGCACCATGAAGCACCGCATCACCTCGCCGGCTTCGGCATCCCAGAGCCAGTAGCCGACCTCGGTGTGGAAGGGGTTCTCCTCGCCGGCGCGCCACGCCGCCATGCGGTAGTCGAGGCCGTAGAGGTGCTGCGTACCGTTGTCGACCGGTCCGAACGCCTTCATCGTGACCTTCTCGCGGAACTTCGTCTCCGCGACCTCACCTTCGACGTTGTGGTACGAGACGTCGAGGCCGTCGTCGCCGTCCCATTCACCGATCAGACCGGCCAGCGGTCCCCATTCCGAGTTCTCTGCCATGGCCGCGGAGACTACCAACTTTCGTTTTGGCGACAATTCGTGCACGCAGCGAACACCGATTGTCGCCAAAATGCAGGATGGGGCGGTCCTTCAAAGGACGACGACCGACCGGAGGACCTCGCCGCGTTCCATCTTGTGGAACGCGGCTTCCACCTCGTCGAGACCAATCGTCTCCGACACGAACTTGTCGAGCGGGAACCGGCCCTGCAGGTACAGGTCGATCAGCGTCGGGAAGTCGCGCGACGGCAGGCAGTCGCCGTACCACGACGGCTTCAGGGCACCGCCCCGCCCGAAGAAGTCGATCATCGGGATGTCGGGCAAGGGCATGTCGGGAGTCGGCACGCCGACCTGCACCACGGTGCCCGCGAGATCGCGCGCGTAGAACGCCTGCTCGAGCACTTCGGGTCGCCCGACGGCTTCGATGCAGAGGTCGGCGCCGTTGCCGTCGGTGAGCGCGCGCACCGCTTCGACCGCGTCCTCCCGCGACGCGTCGACCGTGTGGGTGGCGCCGAAGCCTCGCGCCCATTCGAGCTTGCGCGCGTCGAGGTCGACGCCGATGATCGTGCGCGCCCCGGCGAGCCGCGCCGCCGCGATCGCCGCGTCGCCGACCCCACCGCAACCGAACACCGCGACCGTGTCGTTGCGAGTGACACCGCCGGTGTACGTGGCGGCCCCGAAGCCCGCCATCACGCCGCAGCCGAGCAACCCGGCCGCGGTCGCGTCGGCGCGGGCGTCGACCCGGGTCGCCTGGCCGGCCGCGACCAGTGTCTTGTCGGCGAACGCGCCGATGCCGAGCGCGGGCGACAGCACAGTGCCATCGGCGAGGGTCATCTTCTGCTGCGCGTTGTAGGTGCTGAAGCAGTACCACGGCCGTCCGCGCCGGCACGCGCGGCACTCGCCGCACACTGCGCGCCAATTGAGAACGACGAAGTCGCCCGGCGCGACGCTCGTGACGCCCGGCCCGACCGCGTCGACCGTTCCCGCGGCTTCGTGCCCGAGCAGATACGGGAAGTCGTCGCCGATGCCTCCCTCGCGGTAGTGCAGATCGGTGTGGCACACGCCGCACGCCTGCACCGTGACGGTTACCTCGCCCGGCCCGGGATCGGGAACGACGACCGTCTCCACGACCACCGGTTCGTGCACGCTCTTCGCGACGACACCGCGTACCTGCTCGCTCATGGCGGCGAACCTAGCTCCCTACGACGTTCGGCGGAACACCTCCGCCGAGCACGGTCGCAACCGCCGATGTCGCCATCACGGCCATGCGCGTGCGCGTCGCTTGCGATGCCGATCCGATGTGCGGGAGCAACACCGCGCGCGGTGCGCTCAGGAGCCGCGGGTGCACCTCGGGCTCGCGTTCGTATACGTCGATGCCGGCCGCGAACAGCGCACCGGCATGCAACGCCTCCGCGAGGACGGTCTCGTCCACCACGGTGCCCCGCGCCGTGTTGACGAGCACCGCCGTGGGTTTCATGAGCGCGAGCCGGCGGGCGTCGATCAGGTGGTGGGTCTCCGCACCCCCCGGGCAGTGCAGCGAGACGATGTCGGCGGAGCGCACCAACTCGTCGAGGTCGGCGACGTAGCCCGGATCGCCCGTGGCGTGGCGCGCGTGGTGCAGCACCGTCATCCCGAACCCTTCGGCGCGACGCGCTACGGCGCGCCCGATACGGCCGTAGCCGACGAGGCCGAGCGTCGCGTCGTGTACGTCGCGCCCGAGGTACTGCGTGATCCCCCAGCCCGGCCAGCGACCTTCGCGCAGGTCGG
>DATMUX010000608.1:0-5463 GCA_035563695.1 Acidimicrobiia bacterium | reverse complement strand
GGCGCGCAGTGCCGCGCCGCCGAGCAGCAATGCCGCCGGCTCACCCGATCGCAGCGCCTTCGCCGCGAGCTCGACGGCGTCGGCGGACACCGCGACGGGCGCGGACGCGACGGCCCCCGGTCGCGCCGCCGCGGGCTCGGCGCCGTCCGACCACGACGCATCGGCCGGCAGGATCAACGTGGCGACGCCGCCGCGGCGCGCCGCCGCGATCGCGTCGAGCGCGTCGCCACCGACGTCGGCGGGCGCACTCGACGAGCGCACCCAGGTCGACACGTTGCGCGCCACGCTCTCGATGTCGGACTGCAGTGGCGCGTCCAGGCGTTGGTGATAGGTCGCGTGGTCACCGATGATGTTCACGATCGGGGTGCGCGCCCGGCGGGCGTTGTGGAGGTTCGCCAGCCCGTTGCCGAGCCCGGGACCGAGGTGCAACAGCGTGGCGCCCGGGTGTCCGGCCATCCGTGCGTAGCCGTCGGCGGCACCGGTCGCGACGCCCTCGAACAGCGCGAGCACCGCGCGCATCTCGGGCACGTCGTCGAGCGCCGCGACGAAGTGCATCTCCGACGTGCCGGGATTCGTGAAGCACGTGTCGACCCCGTTCGCCACGAGCGTCCGCAGCAGCGCATGCGCACCGTTCATTCAGTCGCCTCCGAGCAGTGTTCCGGGGTTGAGAATTCCGTTGGGATCGAACGCCGCCTTGATCCGGCGCATCAGCGCGATCTTGTTCGGATCCTCGAGCTCGAGGAAGTACTCCATCTTCTCCGTGCCGATGCCGTGCTCGGCCGAGATCGCGCCGCCGAGCGCCATCCCCGCCGCGATGATCCCGTGCATGACTCGATGCCGCACCTCGTCGTCAGGCTGGAAGACCGAGAGGTGGATGTTGCCGTCGCCGGCATGGCCTGCCGCGCTGACGAGGCTCGCGTTGTCGTCGGCGATCCGTGCGACCTCCCGCAGGTATTGCGGCACCGACGCCCGCGGCACCACCACGTCGACGATGTCGTTCGCACCGAGCGCCTTCACGACCCAAAAGGCCTTCTCGCGCGCCTCGAGCAGCAACGCACCGGCGTGCGGCGGCAGCACGAACACGTCGATCGCGCCCAGCTCGCCCAGCTGCGCGCCGAGGGCTTCGAGATCCTCGTCGAGCCGGTGCTCGAGATGTTGTTCGACCACGACGATGAGATAGGCGCGCGCCGCCCCCTGCACCTCGGCCGCGATGCCGAGATCGAGCCCGACGTTGGCGGTGAGCGTGGCCAGGCCGCCACCGTCGACGTACTCGAGCACGAGCGGGCTCACGCCGCTGCGAACGATGGCGGGCACGGCCGCGGCGACATCGTCGACCGACGCGAACGGTACGAGCATCGTCGCTTGGTGCGAAGGCCGCGGATAGATCTTCAGGATCGCCTCGGTGACGATCGCGAGCGTTCCCTCGGATCCGATGATGAGCTGCGTGAGGTCGTACCCGGTGGTCGCCTTCACGAACTTCCCGCCGGTACGAATCACATCGCCGTTCGCGAGCACTGCTTCGAGCCCGAGCACCTGGTGGCGCGTCACGCCGTACTTCACCGCGCGCATGCCGCCCGCATTCGTGGCGACGTTGCCACCGAGCGACGCACTGTTCTCGCCGGGGTACACGGGGTACACGAGGCCAAGCGGCGCGAGCGCCGCATCGAGCTGATCCAGCGTGACACCGGGTTGCACGACGGCGACGTGATTCTCGAGGTCGATCTCGACGATCGCGTTCATGCGCTCGAGGGAGCAGACGATGCCGTCGGCGCGGGGGACGCAGGCGCCCGACAGCCCCGTTCCCGCCCCGCGCGCCGTGACCGGGACGCGGAGCTCGTCGCACACGCGCAGGACCGCCGCGACTTCGAGATTTGTGCCCGGTCGCACGACCGCGAGCGGGCGGACGGGCGCGGCCGTGAGCGCCTCGTCGTGCGTGTAGTCGTCGCTGACCTCGTCGCCGAACGCGATCTGCGCGCCCGGCAACACGTCGAGGAGTCGCGCTTCCAGATCGGCCATCCGATTGGTGTACGCGCTGCGGGGCCGGCGGTCAAGTGCGTGTCAAGGCCGATCGGGAAGTCGTCCCCGAGCCCGGCGTCCGCCGTAGGATCGGCGCCGCGGCGTACGACGGAAAGGACGGTGCCTCCCCGGTGTTCGTCTCCAGCGCACCCAGCGCGAGGAGCTGTCGATGAGTGGCGACACCATCGATGTGCCCGATGCAGCCAATCCCGTGGTCGACGCGCTGCTGCGTGCCAGCCGCGCGCTGGTCTCGATCACGGCGCGATCGCTTGCATCCGTCAACGACGAGGTCACGCTCCCGCAATTCCGAACGCTCGTCGTGCTCTCGAGTCAGGGCTCGCAGACGGTCAGCGCGCTCGCCGACCATCTCGCGGTGCACGCCTCCACGATGACGCGCATGTGCAACCGATTGGTCACCCGGGGTCTCGTGGAGCGCGCCACCTCTCCCGCCGACCGGCGGGAGGTGGTGATCACCTTGACGGCGACCGGCTCCGCCATCGTCGACCAAGTGACGCAGAACCGGCGCCGCGAGCTCGACGCGGTCGTGAGGCGGATGAGCGAGGACGAACGCCGGGCCGTGGTCTCGGCGCTCAAGACGTTCGCGCGTGCCGCCGGCGAGGACGGTCCCATGCGTTCCGGGGAGCAACTCGCCGCACGCTCTCCCGCACTCTGACACCTTCCAGATCGAAGGACGCGAGATTGGAGGACGCATGAAGCCGTACGAGCTTCCGGATCTCGACTACGACTACGCCGCACTCGAACCGCACTACTCGGCGCGCGTGCTCGCGCTCCATCACGACAAACACCACAAGGCATACGTCGACGGAGTGAACGCCACACTCGAGAAGCTCGCGGGCGCACGCGAGTCGGGCGACCTCAGCGCGATCGTCGGACTGGAGAAGACCCTCGCGTTCAACCTGTCCGGTCACGTGCTGCACACGGTGTTCTGGAAGAACCTCTCGCCCGACGGCGGCGACCGGCCGACCGGGGAGCTCGCGTCGGCGATCGACGAGTTCTTCGGATCGTTCGATGCCTTCCGCAAGCATCTCTCCCAGGCGACGGCGACGGTGCAGGGTTCCGGATGGGGCGCCCTCACGTGGGAGCCGCTCGGCGAGCGGTTGTTCATCGAGCAGATCTACGACCACCAGGGCAACGTCGGCCAAGGCGGCGTGCCGCTGCTGGTCATCGACGCGTGGGAGCACGCGTACTACCTGCAGTACGAGAACCGCCGCGCCGAGTACGTCGACGCGATCTGGAACGTGCTCCACTGGGCCGACGTCGCGCGCCGCTTCGACCACGCACGCGCCCTCCTCCTGGCCTGACCGCGCGGCTCCTCTCCCCTCCGCCCGCACACTTGCGTGACACAACCACCGTGGCGGTGGTCCGGTCACGCAAGGTCGCCGGGGAGTCGGAGTCAGAGTGCGAGCTCGGCCAGGGCGCGCAGCGTGTCGACGTCGCCGTTCACGATGATCGTCGTGACCGGGCTCTCCCGCCACGCGTCGAGGCGCTCGCGGATCCGTTCCCGCGGCCCCACCAGGGAGATCTCGTCGGCGAACTCGGTGGGCACGAGCGGGATCGCAACGTCGCGCTTGCCTTCGAAGAACAGCTCCTGGATCCGTTCGGCCTCGGCTTCGAAGCCCATGCGGCTCATCAGCTCCATGTGGAAGTTCCGGCTGCGCGCGCCCATTCCGCCGATGTAGAACGCGAGCGCGGCCTTGGTCGGCAGCAACGCCTCTTCGATGTCGTCGGCGATGCGACAGCCCATGACGTTGACGCACACCTCGAAGCCCGGCTTGGCGGACGCGGCGCGCAGCGACTCCGCGTAGACGTCCTGACGGAACGGCGAGTAGTAGAGCGGCATCCAGCCGTCGGCGATCTCGCAGGCGAGCTCGATGTTCTTCGGTCCCTCGGCACCGAGCAGGATCGGCAGGTCGGCCCGCAGCGGGTGCGTGATCGAGCGCAGCGGCTTGCCCAAACCCCACGCGCCCGGACCGTCATAGGGCATGCGGAAGTGCTCACCCCGGAAGTCGACGGGCGCCTCGCGCCGCAGGATGCGGCGCACGATCTCGACGTACTCCCGGGTGCGCGCCAGCGGCTTGCCGAACGGCTGTCCGTACCACCCTTCGACGACTTGCGGTCCCGAGACGCCCAGACCCAGCGTGAAGCGCCCGTTCGACAGGTGATCGAGCGTGAGCGCGTGCATCGCGCACGACGCGGGCGTGCGGGCCGAGATCTGCACGATCCCGGTGCACAACCGGATGCGCTCGGTGTGCGCGCCGATCCACGCCGCGGGGGTGAACGCGTCGGATCCCCACGCCTCGGCGGTCCACACCGAGTCGTACCCGAGTCGTTCCGCTTCCTGCGCGAGCGTGACCGCGAACGGGTTGGGTTGGGCGCCCCAGTAGCCGAGCTGCAATCCGAGCTTCACGCGCCCGTGTCTAGCGCGTCTACTCGGTGCGCAGCACCTCCGCGGCACGCAAGCGCGCCGCGCTCCGGGCCGGCCACGCCGCGAGCGCGTTCGTGATCAGGATCGCAAGCGGGACGACGAGCACGAGCGCGAGCACGGCAACCGGTGGCACGTACTTGAACGGCGTGGCGTCGGCGACCGATCGCCAGATCGTCCGGCCGAGGAACAACCCGAGTGGGATCCCGAGCACGAGCCCGACGAGCGCGAGCGTCGTCGCCTGCGCGGCCACGACCGCGCGCGCCTGCCGGCGCGTCATGCCGAGCGACCGCAGAACTGCGATATCTCGGCGGCGACGGCGCACCACCGACGCGAGTGCGTGCCCGATCGCCGCGATCGCGAGCACGACGAGGAACAGACCCAACGCGACCGGAACGTTGCGCACGCCTTTGAGGTTCCGCAGATCGACCGGGAGATCGGATGCCGAGATGTTGCCGTCCAGCCTCGCTCCCAATCGATCGACCGCCGAGTGCGTCTCCACACCCGGCCGGAAGGCGATCGCGAACGCGTGGTACTTCAACGCGGACTCGGGCGTGACGCGCCGCAGGCCTTCGGTCGTCATCCACGCGCCCTGGTCGTACTCGGTGTGCGAGCTCGTCGGCGTGAACCCGATCCCGACGACCCGGTACCGCAGCCCCGCGGAGCCGATCGCGACGGTGTCGCCGACCTGCACCCGTAACGCGGCCCGCTCCTTCGGTGCGAGCACGATCTCGTCGGGCGCGCTCGGCGCGCGGCCGTGCGTGGTGACGACGTGCACCTCGCCCTTCAGGGGATGCAAACCGAACACGGTCAGGTCGCGGCCGTCGACGGACTCGACCGCGATCGGCGTGTCGTTGACGACGGCGACATCGGGATCGTCGACGACCGTTTGCACCTGGCGCCGGTCGACCTGACCGGCGGGGAACGCGGTCGCCGCGTCGAACTGCTGACCGTAGAGCGCGCGGTCGGTCGTCGCTCGTTCGAGACCGGCGCGGAACGTCATC
>DATMUX010000607.1:0-9998 GCA_035563695.1 Acidimicrobiia bacterium | reverse complement strand
GCGAACGCGCCGCCGCGGTCGCCTTCGAAGTCGTGGCCGACGGCGACGTCGCCGCCGTCGATCTCGACGAAGCCCGGTACGGAGGAGGTCGCGTTCGCGTGCGGCCGCCGTGCGTACGGAGGATCGGTCGGGTTGCAGTGCAACACGTGCTTGATGTCCATCAACAACAACTCCTGATGCTGCTGCTCGTGGTGCAACCCGAGCTCGATCAGTGCAACCGTGCCGGCTCGATCGGGCTGCTCGTCCCGCGCGTCGATGAGCGCGCGCATGGCGTCGTCGACGTGCGCGCGGTAACGGGCGATGTCGTCCACCGACGGCCGGGAGATCAGGCCGCGTTTGGGCCGCGGATGGCGCGGCCCGACGGCTTCGTAGTACGAGTTGAAGAGGTACTCATAGGCGGGATCGAAGCGCTCGTATCCCGGAAGGCGAGGTACGAGCAAGAAGGTCTCGAAGAACCATGTCGTGTGCGCCCGGTGCCACTTCGTCGGGCTCGCGTCGGGCATCGACTGCACGACCTGGTCCTCGGGGGAGAGGGGAGCGGCGAGAGTCTCGGTGTGCCGCCGCACTCGGCAGTAGCGCTCGTGCAACGCGGGGGGGCCGGCCGCGTCGTGCGGAAAGGGCGTCGTGAGCGCGCTCACTGATCGCACATCCCGAAGCACGCGGCAACCCAGGCAGAGTTGCGCACCGGAGCGATCCACTCCACGACGATCATCGGGGTCCTCCTCCAGTCGGGCGACGGCATCGAGCCGACGGCGGCCTTGTTCGGGTCGAAGCCCCCCGGATTGCATTCGGAGCGCGTTGCGGCCACGGTCGGCTGTTCGGGATACGAACATCATCGTGCCCGAGTTCGTTCCGGTTTCACAGCGCGGATTTCCCGATCGCAGTTGACGAATCGGTGAACTCACCAACCGCGGTCGACCCACTCCTGCAAGTGTGGACGCTCGGCGCCGATCGTCGTGTCGAGGCCGTGGCCGGGGAGCACGAGCAGGTGCGCGGGCAGCGTGAACAGGCGCCGGTCGACCGACTCGATGATGGTGGGAAAGTCGCCGCCGGGGAACGTGGTGTTGCCGACGCCCCCGGGGAAGAGCGTGTCGCCACTGAAGAGCACCGGGTGGCCCTCGAGCACGAAGCAGGTGGAGCCGGGCGTGTGGCCGGGCGTGTGGATGGTGTGCAACCGCAGCTCGCCGACCTCGATCTCCTCGTCGTCGGGGATCGTGAAGTCGTACGCCGGGAGCATCCGCGCGTCCTCGGTGGCGATGCCGACGTCGATGCCCGCGTCGCGCATCTGCGTGACGGCCTGGATGTGATCGTGGTGCCCGTGGGTGGTGAGCACCCGGCGCACGCCTGTTGCCCGTGAGACCTCGAGCAGGAGCTCGTGCTCGTTCGCCGCGTCGATGAGCACGGCCTCGCCACTGCCCTTGCAGCGCACGACGAACACGTTGTTCTCGTACGGCCCGACGACGATCTTGTCGATGCGCACGTCGGACGTCTCGTAGTGCGCGGGCCGGGTCGCGACGGTGGCCACGGGGCGAGGGTACCCGCGGGCCTCCCGTGTTGGGAGCCTGGTGGGCGCATAGCGCCCATAGCCCTCCCAACTGTTGGGAGGCTGGTGGGCGTATAGCGCCCATGGCGCTCCCAACACCGAGTCACGGTCACCTGGAAACTCGACCGCTCGGTCAAGTACTTTGCCTGTCCCATGGATTTCGCCGACACCCCCGCCGAGGCGGCCTTCCGGGCCGACGTGCGGAGCTGGCTCGCCGAGCACCTCGTCGGCGAGTACGCCGCGCTCGGGCCGGGCGGCGGCCCCGCCGACGAGAGCGGCTGGGACGTGCGCCACGAGTGGGAGCGGGTGCTCGGCCACGACCGTTGGGTCGGCATGTCGTGGCCGGAGGCCTACGGCGGGCGGGGCCTCGACCTCGCGCGGCAGATCATCTTCAACGAGGAGTACGCGCGCGCCAAGGCGCCCGCGCGGCTCTCGTTCTTCGGCGAGGGCCTGTTCGCGCCGACGCTCATCCAGTTCGGCACCGAAGAGCAGAAGCAGCGGTTCCTGCCGAAGATCCAGCGCGTCGAGGAGCTGTGGTGCCAGGGCTTCTCCGAGCCCAATGCCGGCAGCGACCTCGCGAACATCCAGACGCGCGCCGCGCTCGACGGCGACGAGTGGGTGATCACCGGCCAGAAGGTGTGGACCACGCTCGCGCACCGCGCCGACTGGTGCTTCGTCGTGTGCCGCACCGATCCGGAGTCGAGCTCGCACCATGGCCTGAGCTACCTGCTCGTCCCGATGCACCAACCCGGCATCGAGGTCCGGCCGCTGCGCCAGCTGACGGGCAGCTCGGAGTTCAACGAAGTCTTCTTCGACGGCGCTCGCACCGCGAGGGAGAACGTGCTCGGTCCCGTCGGTGAGGGCTGGAAGGTCGCGATGGCGACGCTCGGCTTCGAGCGCGGCACCGCGTTCATGTCGTCGCAGCTCGCGTTCGAGAGCGAGTACGCGCAGGTGCTCGAGGCCGCGCACAAGAACGGGAACTCGCAGCAACCGTTCCTGCGCGACGAGCTCGCGCAACGCTACGTCGGCTTGCAGGTCATGAAGTTCAACGGCATGCGCATGCTGACGAACCTCGTGCACAAGGGCGTGCTCGGACCGGAGGCGAGCATCGGCAAGCTGTTCTGGACGACGTGGCACAAGGCCTTCGGTGAGACGGCCATGCGAGTGCTCGGCGCCGACGCGCTCACGGTGCAGCACGCGTCCGCCGACGCCTACGAGCTCGACGAGCTCCACCACATCTTCATGTCCAGTCGCGCCGAGACCATCTACGCGGGCGCGAGCGAGATCCAACGGAACATCATCGGTGAGCGGGTGCTCGGGCTCCCGCGCGAGCCTCGTTAGGAACAGGGGATCTTCATGAACTTCGCCTTCTCCGAGGAGCAAGAGGAGCTGCGGCGCACTGTGCGTCAGTTCCTCGAGGCCAAGTCGCCCGAGACGGAAGTCCGCCGTCTCATGGAAACGGCCGAGGGCTATGACCCGGCGGTGTGGAAGCAGATGGGTCAGGAGCTCGGGCTGCAGTCGATTGCGATCCCCGAGGCCTACGGAGGCCAGGGGTTCACGTTCATCGAGCTCGGCATCGTGCTCGAGGAGATGGGCCGCGTGCTGCTGTGCGCCCCCTACTTCTCGTCGGTGGTGCTCGCGGCGAACGCGATCCTGAACGCGGGCACCGACGAGCAGAAGTCGGCGCTGCTGCCCGGCATCGCGAGCGGCGACACGATCGCGACGCTGGCGTTCACCGAGCCGTCGGGCAAGTGGGACGCGGCCGGGATCACACTCGAGGCGACGGAGTCGGGCGGCAAGTACACGTTGAGCGGCGAGAAGATGTTCGTGCTCGACGGTCACACCGCCGACCTCATCGTCGTCGTCGCGCGCACCGCCGGGACCAACGGTACCGACGGGATCTCGTTCTTCACGGTCCGGGGCGATGCGAACGGACTCACGCGTACCCCGCTGTCGACGATGGACATGACGCGCAAGCAGGCGAAGTTGGAGCTCGACAACGTCGTCGCCGAGCCGCTCGGCACGCCCGGCCGGGGATGGGACGCGTTCTCGAAGACGCTCGACCAGGCGGCGGTCGCGCTCGCCAACGAGATGATGGGCGGTGCGCAGAAGGTGCTCGAGATGTCGGTCGAGTACGCAAAGGTGCGCGTGCAGTTCGGCCGGCCGATCGGCTCGTTCCAGGCGATCAAGCACAAGTGCGCCGACATGTTGCTCGAGGTGGAGTCCGGCAAGTCGGCGGCGTACTACGCGTCGTGGGCCGCGGCCGAGGACAACGAGGAGCTTCCGGTCGTAGCCGCGCTGTCGAAGGCGTACTGCTCGGAGGCCTACTTCCACGCGACTGCCGAGAACATCCAGATCCACGGCGGCATCGGCTTCACCTGGGAGCACCCGGCGCACCTCTACTTCAAGCGGGCCAAGAGCTCAGAGATCTACTTGGGTGACCCGACGTATCACCGCGAGCTGCTGGCCCAGCGCATCGGCATCTGAGACGCATCGCGCCGGTAGCATCTCGCCTCGCCGTGAGCGAAGCGAGGAACGAGCGCAGTGAGCTGGCCGGGAGCGGCGAGCGTCGGCGGGCCGGGTATCCCGGCCCGTAGCGAGCGCGACCCAGAAACATGGAATTCGTCGTTGCCGCGTTCAATGCGCATTGGGGAGTCGGGCGTTTCGGCGCGCACCGCAATGTTCGCTTCGACGTCGCTCGGCTCGTGCGATCGTTCGACGCCGACATCGTGGTCGTGCCCGAGGCGTGGCGCAGCGACACAGGTGAAGGAGTCCTCGATTCCTTGACCGGCGACGGATACCACGTCGAGACGATCGAGTTCATGCCGCTCGCGCAGCGCGTCGACCGGCACAGTGATCTCGTGCCGCGCAACGGTCTGTGGGAGCTCGCGGTGTGCTCGCGCTTTCCGGTGATCGCGCGCCGGCTCGTGCCGCTCGGTGTCGTACGCCGGGATCCGGCCGGCTTCCGTCACGCGCTGGCGCTGACGCTCGACGTCGGCGGGACGCCCGTCGAGGTGATCGGCGTGCACACGTCGTCGAAGGTCTGGCGGCTGGCGCCCGTCCGTCACCTCCGGACGTTGCGCCGTGATCTGCGCGCCGACGGCCCGCAGATCATCGCCGGCGACTTCAACTTCTGGGGCCCGCCCGTCGGCGCGATCCTGCGCGGCTGGCAGCGGGCCGTGCGGGGACGCACGTTCTCGTCGCGCCGGCCGCACAGCCAGATCGACCACGTGCTCGTGCGCGGCGGCATCGAGGTCGTCGACGGGGAGGTGCTGGCGGACACGCCTTCCGATCACCTCCCGATCCGAGCCCGATTGCGCCTGGTTCAGGCACTAACGTGAACTCCATGTCTGCGCAGCCGGTGCCCGCGCGGCCTCCGTCGGAATCCGGGGGACCTGCATCGGAACCCGGTACCGACGTCGCAGGCGAGCCCGCACGGCTACGCCGCGGCTCGGGCAGTGCCACCGTCGTGCGGGCGCGGATCTCGCCCCGCGAGCGGCTCGCCCGCATCATCCGCTACCACGAGCTGCTCGTCGGCATGGTCCGCAAGGAGCTGAAGGTCAAGTACAAGAACAGCATCCTGGGCTTCGCCTGGTCGCTGCTCAACCCGCTCCTCTACCTCGTCGTCTTCTACATCGCCTTCGAGAAGATCCTGAAGTCGGGCATTCCCGCGTTCCCGATCTGGCTGCTGTCCGGGCTGCTCGTGTGGAACTTGTTCTCGACGGGACTCGGTGGTTCGACCGGCTCGGTCGTCGCGAACTCCGGCCTCGTGAAGAAGGTCGCGTTCCCGCGCGAGATCTTGCCGCTCGCGTCCGTCGGCAGCACCCTCGTGCACTTCTTCCTGCAGAGTCTCGTGTTATTCGTCGTGCTCGCCCTGGTGCGGTGGAATGTTGCATGGGCGTACATCCCGATGTTGCCCGTGGCGCTCGTCGCGTTGTTGCTCATCACCGCCGCACTCGGCATCTTGTTGTCGGCGATCAACGTCTATCTGCGCGATACGCAGCACTTCCTCGAGCTCGCCCTGCTCGCGTGGTTCTGGGTGACGCCGATCGTCTACGCGTTCCAGACCGTCGGCACACGCCAGAAGAGCTGGTTCAAGATGCTGTGGATGGCGAATCCGGTCACGCCGATCGTATTGATGTTCCAACGCGCCATCTACGGCGAGCTCGACAACAAGAAAACGGGTCAGCCGCTGCTCCCGCATTGGTCGTACGGTCACTACGTCGCGTACCTCGGATGGTCGTTCCTCTTCGGGATCATCGTGCTGGTGCTCGCCGTGTGGGTGTTCGGCCGCTCCGAGGCGAATTTTGCAGAGGAGCTCTGACCGTGGGCTCCGCAATCGAGGTGCGCGGCGTCTCGAAGCAGTTCAAGCTGTTCCACGAGCACTACACCTCGCTCAAGGAACGCGTCATCAACTTCGGCCGAATTCCGTACGAGCCGTTCCTGGCGCTCGACGACATCGACTTCGACGTCGAGCAGGGCGCGACCGTCGGCCTGCTCGGACACAACGGCTCCGGGAAGTCGACGCTCCTGAAATGCGTCGCCGGCATCCTTCAACCGACCACGGGTGAGATCGTCACGCACGGGCGTGTGGCCGCGCTGCTCGAGCTCGGTGCTGGGTTCAACCACGAGCTCACCGGGCGTGAGAACGTGTTCATGAACGCGGCGATCCTCGGTCTGTCGAAGCGCGACACCGAGAAGGTGTTCGACGAGATCGTGGCCTTCGCCGAGCTCGAGAAGTTCATCGACATGCAGGTACGCCATTACTCCTCGGGCATGTACGTCCGGCTGGGATTCGCGGTCGCGGTCAACGTCGACCCCGACATCCTGCTCGTCGATGAGGTGCTCTCCGTCGGCGACGAGGCATTCCAGCGCAAGTGCCTCGAGCGCGTCGCCCGGTTCCAGCGCGAGGGCCGGACGATCCTCGTCGTCTCGCACGCCGCCGATCTCGTGCGGCGGGTCTGCGACCGCGCGATCGTGCTCGATCACGGAAAGATGGTCGTCGACGCGCCGCCGGGCGAGGCGGTGCGTGTGTTTCGCGAACATCTCCAGGGTGGCGAGCTCAGCGAACCGGTCGAGCCGGTCGCCGACGCTGCGCCTGCCGACACGGAGCCCGGAGCCAAGGCCACGTACCGCGTGCGGATCACGGGCGTCACCATCGATCATCCGGGCCGGCTCCTCGATCGCCCGTGGTTGCTGCCGGACGAGGCCATGACCGTGCGCGTGCACTATCACGCGACGGAGCGCACCGACGACGTCCTGTTCGGCATCGCGATCTACGACGACCGCGGGAACCATCTGTTCGGGACCAACACCCGGATCATCGGTGTCGAGGTGCCGCCCGCCGACGGCGACGGCGAGATGTCGTTCGAGTTCGATCGCGTGCCGCTGCTCGACGGCACGTATCTCGTCACGCTCGCGATCCAGAGCACCGACGAGGGCGTGGTCTACGACTGGCGCGAGCAACAGGATCAGTTCGCGGTGATGAACCCGTCGCGCACCCAGGGCGCGGTGTCGTTCCCGCTCGAGGTGCGTTTCGGCGACCCGGCCATGGAGCCCGCCGAGGGAACGGGGGCGTGAGCGCGCGGGCCCGCCTCGCGGCTCCGCTGCGGCGAGCGCTCCACGAAGGTGCGGCGCGCTGGCCCTGGTTCCGGAGCATCGTGCGCACGGGCGCACGCGAGCTGGACCGCGCGCTGCACGACGACCTCTACGCCGACGGCTACTACGGCGACGCGGGTGGGAGTCCACTGGAGATCGGTACCTCCGAGTACACGCGCACGTCCACGCACGCCGGCGAGGCCGCGTACCTCGTGTGGCGCTTTCTGCCGGTGCAGCGCACGGTCGACGTCGGGTGCGCGTTCGGGTTCTGCGTCGAGGCCGAGCGGGAACTCGGGCTCGACGCCCGAGGTGTCGACGTCAGCCAGTACGCGCTCGATCACGCCGCGCTCGGGGCACGCGGCCACGTGCAGTACGGCAACCTGTTGTACCGCCTGCCGTTCCACCGTGGCGCGTTCGAGGCCGTGTCGCTGTTCGAGACGCTCGAGCATCTCCCGCCCGAGGCCGTGGCGCGCGCGTTGCGCGAGATCCGGCGGATCTGCGCCGGCTACGTGATCGCGACGATCCCGTCGTTCGGTCCCAACCCCAACGGACCGGGCGGCTGGCTCGACGTGAAGGTTCGGCCGGAACGACTCGACCACTACCGTGCCCTCGGCGACGCGTACGACGGACCCGTGCCGTTCGACGATCTCTACCGCGACGAAGACGGTCGACCGGTCGAGGGTCACCTCACGATCGCCTCCTTCGCGTGGTGGTCCCGGCAGTTCGCCGCCGCGGGCTTCGTGCGCTGCGACGCGGTCGAGCGCCGGATCCATCCGCACCTGGCCCGGTTCGGGCTCACGAAGTACTGGAATCTGTACGTGTTCCGGGTACCCGGCGCGGGCGAGCCGGCCGCCGACGTGCGGTCACCCGACGAGATCGCCGACGTGGAGAAGCGTTTCGGTCTCGACGAACGGGTCGCCGATCCCGAGGACGCCGCACGCGTGCAGCAGGCCCTCGGGTCGTGACGCGATGAATCGTCTCGGCCGCCTGCTGCCGAAGCGGGCGCAGGACGCGGTTCACGTGTGGCGGGTGCGGGCGCGGGATCGTGTGCTCTTCGGCGGCGAGTGGGACATCCGCGACGCGTTGCCCGAGCGGTTCGTCCGCGCCGCGTTCCAGATCATGCTGCGGCGCGACGCCGACGCGCCCGGGCTGCAGAACTACGTGACGCACCTCGACGGCGGGACGCTCACGCCCGACGGCGTGCTCGATGAGCTCCTCACGTCGATGGAGCTCCGCGAAGTGCCGTATCGGAACATGTTGCGGTCCCTGCACCAGTCGCGGTGCGACTTCGTGCGGATGCTGCCGAGGGCGCGGCGGATCCTCGACCTCGGTGGTACCGATCAGTCCGACGACGCCGGCGCGCTGGTCTCGATGGGTTACCCGTACCGGTTCGAGCTGCTCACGATCGTCGATCTTCCCGCCGACGAACGCCACCGGCTCTACGGCTACCGCGCGTCCGACGACACGGTCGGGTCGCGCTGCGGGCCGGTCGAGTACCGGTACCACTCGATGGTCGACCTGTCGCCGTATCCGGATGCGTCGTTCGACCTCGTGTTCAGTGGTCAGACGATCGAGCACATCACCGAGGACGAAGCGCGCAAGATGCTCGTCGAGGTGCACCGCGTGCTCCGGTCGGGAGGTTGGTTCTGCCTCGACACGCCGAACCGCCGGGTCACGGAGCTCCAGCTCGGGCGCGAGGTCCTGTCGAACCCCGATCACAAGCTCGAGTACAGGCACGAGCGGCTGGCGGCGATGCTCGAGGAGGCGGGTTTCGAGATCGTGGATGCATTCGGCCTAGGTCTGGCGGAGGGATCGCTGGCGGCCGGCGCGTTCGCCGACGCCGAGGTCGCGGCCGAGCACGGGGTGTTCCACGAGGTTGCCGACTGCTACGCCCTCGCCTACCGTTGCCGCGTGCCCTAAGCACCCCAACTTTGCGTGACACACCCACCTGCACGGTGGTCGAGGCACGCAAGGTCGCAAAGGGGGGAGGGTGGAATCAGCGGGCGATCCGGCCGAGGAACGCGGCGTAACGGGCGACGACGTCCGGCCAGCGGAAGTGGTCGTCGACGTAGCGCCGGCCGGCGGCGCCGATCGCGTCGCGCACGGCCACGGTCGCGCCGATCCGGTCGAGGGCCACCTCGAACTCGGCGTAGCTCCCGAACGCGAGCCCGCCTCCCGATCGGCGGGCGTGGTCCAGCGTCACGGCGCACCGCCGGTTGACGAGCGCGGGCGTCCCGACGCTCCACGCTTCCATGAGCACGATCGAGAACGACTCGAACGCGCTCGGTGACACGAGCGCCCGCGCGCCTCGCAGCAGGCCCCACTTCACCGCGTCGGCCACCGCTCCCGCCACGACGATGTCGGGATGCGCAGGGGGCGCGTGCACGACCGGTCCGGCGAACACCAGACGCAGCGGTGCCGGGCGGCGCGCCCGGTAGCGCGCGAAGCACTCGGCGAGCAGCCGCGCGCCCTTGCCGTCGTCGACGCGGCCGAGGCACAGCAGATAGGGCTCCTCGCCGAGACCGACTGCGGCCCGGGCCGCGGCAACGTC
The DNA here is from genome assembly GCA_035563695.1 of Acidimicrobiia bacterium. Lineage (GTDB taxonomy): Bacteria > Actinomycetota > Acidimicrobiia > IMCC26256 > PALSA-610 > DATMUX01. Next base: position 306 of record DATMUX010000607.1, on the reverse strand, counting down.
GCCGTCCTCCGGCTCGACGCCGAGACCGACGACGACGGCCGGCTTCGACGCGATCGCGAACCTGCGCTCGACGAGCTGTTGCTCGGGCACGCTCCAGTAGGCCAGACCCGACGCGGCCTCGAACACCTCCCGGTAGATCGGCAGGCGCAGTATCGGCTCGTCGTGGGCCGCGGGATGCAGCACCGCGCGCGGCGCGACCCGGGGGAGGCCGACGACCGTCGGCTGGTAGAGGAGCGGGTGGAACGCGACGAAGTCGGCGTCGGTGGCGTCGATCGCGTCGAGCAGCGCCGGCGCGATCGGGCCCTG
>DATMUX010000606.1:0-2399 GCA_035563695.1 Acidimicrobiia bacterium | reverse complement strand
ATGGCGCTCGCGCGTCTGCTCGCTTCGCTCGTCGACGAGCACGGCGACGTCGCGTTCGACGGCGCCTTCGACGGCCTCCGGCCGCCGTCGACCCGCGAGCGCGCGCCGATCGCGGGCTTCGACGACGTGCCCGAACGCTTCGCGCGCAACCTCGGCGTCCGTCCCGGCGTGCACCTCGTCGGCAATCCCGACACGACCTTGCACGAGCGGCTCTGGCTGCGGCCGTGCCTGACCGTGATCGGCTTCGACGGGCATCCCATCAAGGGATCGTCGAACCAGGTCGTCGCCCGCGCCGCGGCGCGCGTCAGCCTGCGCCTCGGCCCGGGTCAGGACCCGCACCGCATCCTCGACCGCCTCCGCGCGCACGTGGAACGGCAGGTTCCGTGGGGCCTCGAATGCACGGTGCGGGAGCTCGAAGGCGCGCCCGCGTGGGAGACCGATCCCGCGGGCCCGGCATTCGACGCCGCGCGGCGCGCGTTGCGCACCGGGTTCGGCGTCGACCCCGTGCTGATGGGGGTGGGAGGCTCGATCCCGTTCGTCGGGCCGTTCGCCGAGGCGTTCGGCGGCGTTCCCGCGCTGCTGATGGGCCCCGACGATCCCGGCGCGAACATCCACGGCGAGGACGAGAGCCTGCATCTCGGCGACTGGCGGAGCCTGATCCGCTCCGAGGTCGCCCTGCTCGACGAGCTGGCGCGGGTCAGCGACGAGCTGCGCGCCACACGGTGATCGCGGCGACGGCGAGCGCGAACCCCACGCGCGTGCGGTCGATCACCGGGCGGACGCGCACTCCGGTGGGTCCGGCCTCGACGACGGCGACCGGCCGCGCGAAATCGGCGGCCGTCGCCACGGCAACGGGGATCATGACGGTGTCGCCGAGACGCACGGGCTCGCCGTACACCCGGCCCGCCGAGCGGCTGACGAGCCGGTCGAGTGCGCCCGGTCGCGCGGCACGCGCGTGATCGGTGCTGCCGATCGTGAGCTTGTCGGTCACGCCCACCTCCTCTTCGCCACGGCCCGCGCGGTACACGCGGCCGCGATCGCGCCGAACGCGATCGCAGCGATGAGCGCGCGCTCGACGTCGTGGATGCGCACGACTTCTCGTCGCCCGTCGTGGTGCAGCACCTCGACGTGACGGGGGCGGGACCGCACCTGCACGGCTCGACCGGGATCCCGCCCGACCCGCACCGCGTGCGCGCGGCTCACGAGTGTGATGGTGCGGCCTTCGATCGCGACGGGACCGACGGTGTTGTCCGCGCGCTGCACGATCGCCATGCGGTTGCATTCTCCACCGTGCTCCGGCCCAGGTCGCGGACCCTCCGAGGGGTTCGACCGGCCATCCGGCCGCCCGCAACTCCTGTGAACCACTGCACCAAATGTCCGATCCGACGGACGGTCCGGCGGAAAATGACGCGGGCGCGCTACGGACGGACGCGCCGTCTGCCGACGGGCCCCGCCGGGCCGTCGATCGGGTTGGTTTTCCACAAGGTCCGGAAGGACTAGTCGCGCCCCTCACGGCGCCGCGCCGCTTGCGCGGGCGGCCCGGCGACCTCCTACGGTCTTTCGGCGTTCGCCGCGCCCTGGCTGCCGGCGGCACCCCATCCCACCTGCACCGCAGCGGTGCGCGCCCAGAGGAGAGACCATGGCCGGAAGGCCTCAAGCACCCGCCGAGGGCACGACCCTCGACCTGGACGATCGACATATTCATGACGGTTCGGCACGCGATCGCGCCGAGTTGCTCGCCGAGCTGGCCGAGTTGGTGCAGCACGCGACGAGTACGCAGAGCGCGTCGAGCGCACCGGCCGACACGACCGCGCCCCACGCGCCGCGTCCGAAGCTCGGCCGGGCCGCGCGCCACGCGCGCGATGCGCGCCGCAAGCCCGTCCGTTCGCTGGCCGCGCTGAGCGCGGCGATGCTGGCCGTGACGTTCGCGGGCAGCGCGATGTTCAGCAACGCGACCGGTTCGGCCGCGCCGCTCGGCGACCCGGCCGCGAACAGCGTGCGCGCGCTCGGCGGTGCACCGGCGCTCGGCCCCGACACCGGCCTGCAGCTCAACGCCAACTTCGCGGGCATCGCGGCGACACCGTCCGGGCGCGGCTACTGGGCCGTGGCCTCCGACGGCGGCGTGTTCTCCTTCGGTGACGCCCGTTTCGCCGGCTCCGCCGGCGCGATGGACATCGCGGCCCCGATCGTCGGCATGGCGCCGACGCCCTCGGGCCGTGGCTACTGGCTGGCCGGCGCCGACGGCGGCGTGTTCGCGTTCGGCGACGCGCAGTTCCGGGGGTCGATCGCCGCGCACGCCTTCTCGTCGATCATGGCGCCGGTGATGGCCATCGCGCGCACGCCGAGTGGCCGGGGCTACTGGCTCGTCTCGGCCGACGGCGGCGTGTTCGCCTTCGGCG
>DATMUX010000605.1:0-4497 GCA_035563695.1 Acidimicrobiia bacterium | reverse complement strand
CAGCCCGGACGCTTCGATGACCCCGAACACGCCGCCCGTACCGGTCATGTTCGGGTCGCCGGGTTGATACCAGGCGTAGATCCCGCAACGGCATGCGCGTTCCGGCGCGCGATGCGCATACGACGCATCGAAGTACTCGACGCCCGACGCCAGGCACCGGGCGCTCAACGTCTCGCTCCAGACCACGTCCCGGATCGCCACCGACGCCAACGGCAACAGGCCCGACTGCTCGGGGACCGATCGCAGCGCCAGCCACTTGCGGTAGCCCCGCAACGTCCCCGCAACCAGCGGACGTCCCGACGTCGCCCCACACAGATCCGATACGTGGTGCATCAGCGAGTCAGCTCGATCGGGGAGTCCGAACGGGTTGCCGCACTCGCGGCTTCGGCGGCGCCGGCGCGTGCTCATCGGGTCGTTCGGCCGGAACCGGCGGCTGCGGCAACGGCTCGAACACGATCTCTTTACGTACCGGGCCGATCTCACCAGCCCGTCCCACCGGCACACGCCGCGCACGTCGCACCGGCCGCGTACGCACCACCCAACTTCCGGCGAACGACTCGACCGTGCACGGCATCGGCATCAGCCCCTCGGACGTCTGCGCCGCCCCCACCACGGTGGCCCACCCGTGCGACACGGACAAGGTCCGATGGGCGATCAACACGCGACCTTCACGTGAACAATCCGCACCAGCCCCAACCGGCGATCGGCCCCGCCAGACCTCGCGCCCGCAACGTCGTTCCGGGTCGGTATGGTCCATCGCGAGGCGGCGCTGACCATCGCCCGCCCGGGTCGGCGCCGTCTCACCACGCGCGGGGTCCTGGCGGTCCGGCTCAGCGGTACACGTTCGGGCGCGTCGCGTGTTCACGATCTCGTCGCTGCCGACGGGCTGACCTCTCCCCGAACGAGTTGACGCTCGTGGCGGTGGCGGACGATGAACAAGCCTGCCGCCACGATACCCAGCGCCGGACGATTGAGCGTGCCGAACAGCGCAGCCATGGCGAGCGCCGACCAGAACGCTGCATCGACTACCGGTTCGGGTATGGGAGTGTGCAGCAACGGCAGGATGTAATCGTTCGGCTCAACCGCATACGGATTCTCGAAACCGACCGTGCGCGGCTCGTCCCCAACGAGTTGCGTGCTGTCGTACGAGCCGGTTGTCGTCATGGGCGCCTCCTTCGAAACCACAGGGGCGCAGATCACAGTCTGTGCGTCGTCCGGGTCGTCGCCCAGGGTCAAACGCCCCGAGTGCTCGCGTCGTCGCGTCGCGTTGAGGCGACCGGTTGGGCGCCTGGGGCGAGCGGCTGACCGTCGTCAGGTGATCTTGGTGAGCAGACGCTCGTCGGCGGGGAGGTAGCGCAGTTCGATGTCGCGCAGGCGTGCGGCCAAGACGGTGAGCATCTTGCGGTCCACCGATGGCATCGCGTCGATGACGCCGGTGAACTCTTGTCGGTTGAGGACGAGCACCTCGGTGGGCTCTGTCGTGGTCACGGTCGCGATCCGAGGCTGACTTTCGAGTAGCGCCATCTCACCGAAGAAGTCCCCAGTGCCCAAGGTTGCGACGCTCACGCCCCGGCTGGTGGCTTCGGCTTTCCCCGAGATGATGACGAAGAACTCGTGGCCTCGTTCACCTTCTCGGGTGAGCGTCTTACCTGCCGGGACGCGAACCTGCGTGGTGTTGGACGCCAACAGGGTGAGTTCTTTGTGGCTGCAGCGCTCGAACAACCACACGGCTCGCAGCGACTCGATCTGGCTGCTTCGCTTCATCAGCCCTCCTCCGAGAACCGACCATGCGTACCGGGCGTCGGGGAGGCGAACCGCCGGGTTCGCCACCCCTACACCGTCGCCCGTCCGAGCCAAGGGTGAGCGACCTCGAAGCATCGTGCGCTTGGGTCGCGTGCACAACAACCCCCCGTTGGGTGAACCGGCCGTAAGTACCTCGTAAAGGCCCAGGGCGCGATCTCGGGGGGCAACGGCGACGCCGCTGTCCAGCCTCGGTCGCATTCGGCCTGGCTGATGGCACGCGCGACCAGAACCATGTCCGCTGCGTCGCCGAGAGTTCGTGCCGTAAGACCCATGGTGCGCCGATCGACGAAGCGCGATTCTGGCCGTGTGGTGATGGCCGACCCTGACGACACGTGCCCAGGCCAGTGGGTCGAGATCGACGTCGGGGTCGGCTACTGCAGTCTCGGTGACGAGTGCCGCAACCCCGTACGCGAGGCACACCAGCGTCGCGTCGACGAGTGGGTCTACGTGATCGAGGACAACGAGTAAGGCCGCGCTTCTCGGAAGTAGCCGGGCGGGGCAAGTCGGCCAGGCCGGAACCACTATTTTCGCCGACTCGGCCGGTGTTCAGCTCCTGGGCTTCCTATGCACCGTCGGTCTCCGAAACGATTGCGCCCTCCGACAACACGGGCGAGCGGATCGTCGCCCCGCAGCGAAGGTTGCGGGGGTGTGGCGGAGACGGACGAACGGGTCGTCGCGGACCGTTGTCGAAGCTGCGGGGATGTGTGCGGTCAGGCTGAGTTGGCGTCGCTGGTGCACAGCGGTTTCGAGCGCGATGTCGGCCAACAACGTCGCCACGATCTGTTCGCTGGTTCGACCGGCATCAACGAGTGCACGTACGACTGTGTTCGCCCAGCCCGCTCGTCGCATCGACCTCCGCCTCCGACTCACGCGACCCACCCCAGCCTGCGCTAGCAGGCGAGCACGGACAAGAGCGCAGGGCGGAGCAACGACGATGTTCGTCGCGCAGGCATCGACCGTTCACCGAACTTCCATGTCGTCGATGCTGCCATTTCGTCAACGGCCGAACTCGCGCACACACCGCCGGACCGAGTCGGTATCGTCGAATCCGAGACGGCGCCGACCATTGCCCGCCCGCGCCGTTCGCGATCGATGGTGCCGCCCCGCCGTGCGCGCGGCACCGTCGTCTGAGAGCCACCCTGTCTCCGGTCTGGGACACATAAGCCGGGTGCGAGCGGGTGATGCCCGCTCGCAGCTATTTGACTAGCGGCCGAGGCCGGGGAGGGGGTGGGTGTGTTCGGCTTGGACTGCGTCGAGTTGTGTGGGGTCGAGGCCGAGTGCGTTGAGGATGGTGGGGGCGATTTGGGTGGTGTCGACGGGCGCGCCGATGACGCGTCCTTGGGTACCGGCCCCTCGACCGTTTTGGCCGTTGACGACGATGAGTGCGACGTGGGTGTCGTCGGGGGCGAAGCCGCCGTGTTCGGCGACTTTGGCGTGGCTCGATGAATAGATGGTGCCGGGGATGGGCTGGATGATGATGTCGGGTGTGCGGTCGTTCGCGGTGGGATCACCGAAGGTCTTGGCGAGTTGTTTGCCGGTGAAGATTTGCGCGATGTGCGCTGGGTTGCCGTTGGCGATGCTGTCTTGTAGCGCTTTGACGGCGGCGGTGGTGTCGCTTTGGTGTGCGAGCCAGACGAGCGCGACGTCGTCGTCGGTGAGCTGCGCGATCTGGATCCCGGCGTTTTCGAGCACGGTCTGTTCGGCGTGGCCGATCTTGGCCAGGTTGGCGGGGTTGATGGGCGACTGGCCGTGTTTGGCGGTGAGAATGATCTCGGTGCTGTCGTAGAGTTGCTTGTTCTTGAGTTCGGTGACGAGCGAGCCGATGGCGGTGTCGACGTATTGCAGGCCGCCTTCGAGTTGTGGGGTGAACGCGAGCGTGCCTGGCTGGTAGCCGCCGGGGACGTAGTGCGGGTCACAGGGGGTGCCGTCGTTGCGCTGCGGGTCGCACGTCTTGGACGGGTCGATGTCTTTTTCGGCGACGCTGACGGTCTGGAAGTTCATGCCGTAGATCGCGGGCACGCTCGGCGCGGGTGCGCCGCCCGAGGTGAGACCGTCGATCTGATTCAACACCGCGTCGACCTTGATCTGGTCATACGCTTCGGTGTTGTCCACGTAGTCGGTGATGAAGTACGGGCCGGTCCCGGTGGGGTTGGGGTGCGGGAACGTGATCGTGGTGCCGCGCGTGTCGACCAACGAGTGCGGGATCAGGTCGGCGTTGATCTCGGGCGTGAACAGGTCATCGACGGCGTTGGGGGTGCCGAGGCCGTTGACGATCTGGTACGCGGGATGCTTGTCCGACCAGGCGGTGCGCATACCGGCGGCGTGCGCGACGCCGAAGATGGTGTTCGTCTTGAGAAAGTCGTTCGGATACACGGGCACGCAGGTTCCGCCGGTCAGGGATTCCGGGAGCTGCGTCGGGTCGATCGAGCCACCCAAGATCGGTCGCGTCAAGGTGGTCGCCCCGATATCGATGTTCTCGGCGTACTGGGTTTCGGTGCCGACGGAGCCAGTGCAGTTACTGCCCGGCGCGTACAGAACCCGCGAGTAGCTGTCGTCGTAGAACACGCCCGTAGTCTTCGGCGTGCCGCCGGTCACCTCGGACAACAGGCCCGGGAACGAGTCCGACGGCCGCGACGTCGACGCGTCCGCGTATTGGGTCCCGGCCGAGGCGAGGGCCCCGAGATTCGACTGCGG
>DATMUX010000604.1:0-2460 GCA_035563695.1 Acidimicrobiia bacterium | reverse complement strand
GCGGCGGCGAACGCGTCGATGCAGACGTTGCTCGCCTCGACGAAGGCGAACATCCGGACGCTGGCCGCGCAGATCGAACAGCAGCGACTCGCGGCGCAAGCCGCGGCGGAGCAGGCCCGGTTGCGACAGCTCGCCGCGCAGCAGGCCGCGCAGGCCGCGCAGGCCGCCGCGAACGCAGCCGCGCGGCAAAGCGGCGGCGGTGGTGGTGGAGGTAGCGGCGGTGGTGGCGGCGGGTCGTACGTTCCCGTCAACATTCCTGCACCGAGCGCGGGAGCCGCGGCGGCGGTGGCGTACGCGTACGCACAGCTCGGCAAGCCCTATCAATATGCCGGAGTCGGCCCCGATTCCTTCGACTGTTCGGGTCTCACGATGATGGCGTGGGCGCAGGCCGGCGTCGGGATGGCCCACGGCTCGCAGGCGCAGTACGACTCGTTCCCGCACGTGCCGATCGACCAGCTCCAGCCGGGCGACCTCGTGTTCTTCGGGAGCTCGGGCCCGAGCAACCACCACGTCGGCATCGTCGTGGGTGGCGGCATGATGATCGACGCGCCGCACACGGGCGCGTACGTCGAGAAGGTCAGCTACTACCGGCCCGATCTCGTGTCGATGGGCGCGCGTCCCTGACGGCTCGTCCCTGACCGGTCCCACCGCGCCGGTCGTTACGATGCGACCGTGACGCGCCCTATCCGGCTCACCGAGCTCGCGCACGGCGCCGGGTGCGCGTGCAAGCTCTCACCCGCCGACCTGCACACGGTGCTCGGCCTGCTACGCGCCGACACCGCGCCGTCCGACCCGAACCTGCTCGTCGGGTTCGACACGGCCGACGACGCGGCGGTCTACCGGCTCCGCGACGACCTGGCGATCGTCGTCACGACCGACTTCTTCACGCCGATCGTCGACGACGCCTTCGACTGGGGCCGCATCGCCGCGACCAACGCCCTGTCGGACGTGTACGCGATGGGCGGGACGCCCTTGCTCGCACTGAACCTCGTGGCCTGGCCGCGCGAAGGCCTGCCGTTCGAGCTGCTCGCCCGTGTGCTCGACGGCGGCGCGGCGATCGCGCGCGAAGCCGGCTGCCTGATCGCCGGCGGTCACTCCATCGACGACGCCGAGCCGAAGTACGGGCTCGCGGTCGTCGGGACGGTCGATCCTGCACGCGTGCTCACCAACGCGGGCGCGCAGCCGGGCGACACACTCGTGCTCACGAAGCCGATCGGACTCGGAGTCATCTCGACGGCTCTGAAGCGTGACCGCGCGACCGCCGAGCACGTCGCGGCCGCGACGGCGGTCATGACGACGCTGAACGCCGCGGCCCGCGACGCGGCAACCGCCGTGGGTGTGCACGCGGCCACCGACGTGACCGGATTCGGCCTCCTGGGACACCTGCGCGAGGTGTGCGTCGCGTCGGGCGTCGGTGCCACCATCGCCGCGCACACCGTGCCTGTGATCGACGGCGTGCGCGACCTCGTCGCCGAGGGAATGATCGCCGGGGGAACACGGCGCAACCACTCGTTCGTCGCGCCCGACGTCGACTTCGGAGAGCTCGCCGGCGACGAACAGCTGCTCCTCGCCGACGCCCAGACCTCGGGCGGGCTGTTGCTATCGGTGCCGGCGGATCGGGCCGATCGCCTCTTGGATGCCTGCCGCGTACAGGGCACGCTGGTGGCCGCGGCGATCGGTCGGGTGACTGCGGAGAGCCCGGGCCGCATCGTCGTCGAGCCGTAGAGCGCCGAACCCGCAGAGAGGTAGGAGGGACGATGCCCGAGGCCAAAGAGAAGTGGGACGACGTCGGCAGCCGCTTTAGCGAGATCGCCCGGCACATCCGGCAGCGTTACGACGCGAACATCGCCTTTAGCGAGGACGAGGCGAAGAAGGTGGACGACGCGCTGCGCCAGCTCGGCGACTCGCTCGACGCGAGCTTCACCGCGATCGGCGACTCGATGCGCGACCCCGAGATCCGCGTCGAGTTGAAGCAGGCCGGGATCGCAGTGGCCGACGCCGTGGCCGCGACGTTCAGCGATGTCGCGGAGGAGATCAAGAAGGCGGTGCGCAAGTAACGCGCCGGCCGATCGCGACGGCCGCGTCGCGAGACGGCCGCCGGATCGCTACGGGATGACGAGCATGCCGAGTTCCGCCTCGATCTGTTGGCGGGGCTTGGCGCCGAGCGCGGCGCGCTCGAGCCGGCCGTTGCGGAACAGGCCGATCATCGGGATGCTCTGCACGCCGTACTCCTGCGCGAGCTTCGGCTCCTCGTCGATGTTCACCTTCACGACCTTGTAGGAGCCCGTGCGCATCGACGCGATCGTCTCCACGACGGGAGACACCTGCCGGCACGGCCCGCACCATGGTGCCCAGAAGTCGACGATGACCGGGAGCTCGCTTTGCAGCACCTCCCGCTCCCATTGCGCGGTCGTCACGGGCGCAACGAGCTCGACGGGGTCGTCGGGCACGGGCTCGTCG
>DATMUX010000603.1:0-2149 GCA_035563695.1 Acidimicrobiia bacterium | reverse complement strand
GGAGCGCGTCGAGAGATCAGCGCGTCGGATGCGTCGGGGATGTCAACCGATCCTCTCTACCGACTGCACGGCGGATGAGCTGCTCCGTGGTCGGCAGCATCGCGTCCGCGACGTCCGGCGGCGCGTAGAGCACTTCGGCAGCGAGGATGGTCTCGACGAGCTTCTCGCCCAGGTCGCCGACGGCGTCCTCCATCGGGCCGGCATCGGGCGCGCCGCGCAGCTCGAGGATCGCGAGATCGCGGGAGCAGTCGGCGAACGCGTGCGCTACCTCGACGAGGGCATCGACGACGCGCTTGCGCGACATCTCGAAGTTGGACGGTGCGGGTGCGGTCTGTGTCACAATGCCTCCCGGTGAGGGGTCGATGTGACGACCATACGATGTCGGTGAGACATTCGACTCGACCTCTCGGCCGGCCCCGGTAGCGTTTCAACTCGTGGCGACCGACGACCGTGAAACGATCGAGGCGGCCTTGGCGGCGCTTGCGGAACTCGGAGCACCCCGGTACGCGATCGACGACGATGACCCGCCCGACAAACGTGAGCGAACGCGACCGGCTGTCGATCGGCTCGCTCATGCCGGATCGAGCGGAATTGCAATCGAGCACACGCTCATCGAGCCGTACGAGGGCTACGTCGCCGACCAGCGACTCGCCCATGAAAGGCTCGGCCCGATCCGCGATGCGGTGAGAGACGATCTTCCCGCCGGCTTCGTCTTCGACCTTACGATCGAACCCGGGAGCGCAAAAGCGTTCCGACATGCCCATGTCGAGCCGATCGTCCGTTGGCTGCGGGAAGTAATCCCGACCCTCGGCGATTCCGCTCCCGACCACTTCCGCGACTCACCTCCGAGCGTCGACCCGTCTCTTCGCGTGTACCGCTGGAAGCTCGAGGACGGCATGGCTGCCGAACCCGCGATCAGATACCTCATCGGATACGACGCGGCTGCGATGAACCAGCAAGCGCTGGCCCGGTGTCAACGGGCGATGGCGGACAAGCTCCCGAAGCTCGAAGCCGCGCGCGATGCCCACGGTGTTGCACGCACACTGCTCGTGCTCGAGACCTTCGACTTCCAGATGACGAACCCGTGGAGCCTCACGGATCAGCTCCGGGGCGCGATCGCGGGGCAACAGCTAGACGCCCCGGACGACATCGCCCTCGTGACGCCGCGGCCCATTCGGGAGCCTCGACGGCGTGTTCGTGTACCGCGTCGCCGGCGAGTGGCTCGAGCGCCCCGCGTGGCTACATCCCCGCACCGAGGGTGAGGCATGACGGATAGCGCACACGGGGCATTCATCGCCGAGATCGCTCCTCTCCGAGACACCCTCGAAGCACAGTGCGAGGCTGGCCGAGCCTTGCGGCTGCAGCGTCGTAACGTCCCAGACGCGGATTCACTCGGGATGGCCGAGCTCGCGGTGGAAGACACGTATTCAGGAACGTGGAACCCCCATCCGGTGCAGACGGCTCACTCGCTCGCCGCGATGCGCCTGTGGGCTGCCGAGGATCACGCTCTCGCGATGTGTCGACTCTTGCAGTCCGAGCCGGTGCCGGTCTACGGGCACGTTGTGCTCGCCCGAGCCGCACTTGAAGCCGCCGTTCTCGCGGGATGGCTGTCCGAGCCGAGTATCGGGGCGAAGGCGCGTGTCGAGCGACTGATGACTGAGCTTCTGGTGGATTGCGCGGCTCACGCTCAGCTCGCGGATGCCGTCGACCCGCAGGAGGCAGGGGCGGCGCGCGCGCGTTCGCAGGCGATCCGCTCCGCCGCGGCCACGCTCGGTTTCACGGAAGTGAAGAGCAGGAAGGGAGCACCACCTGCGATCGGCGAGCGGCGGCCGTCGATGACTGACCTCGCACGACGGCATCTGCAGGACAGGGATGGTTCGGCTGATGACTGGGGGAGCACGATGTACCGCCACTACTGCAGCATCGCTCACGCCAACGTGCACGGGCTCGTGCAGAGCGCCGAGATCGACCGTGACACCGCGCCGGCTGTGGACGGGCTCGTCCGAGCGGCGTTCGTGACCAAGTCGCGCGACACCGAGATGATCCTCGGCGTAACACTCACTGCGTACGGGTACGCGATCGGAGCCCTTGCCGGCCTCTGCGGATGGCACAATTCAGAGTGGACCAATGATTGGCAGAGCGCGTTCGC
>DATMUX010000602.1:0-4854 GCA_035563695.1 Acidimicrobiia bacterium | reverse complement strand
TCCCGTCCGGGCGCAATTCGCCGGGAAACAGCGAGGCGAGTTCAACGATGCCGTCGCGGTCCGCGGTGAAGGTGAATGTGTCTCGCCCGCTCTGCTGAACGGCTCCGCCGCGCACGCGACCGGCGAGGGCAAAGCGCGGCGCCACGCCGATCGCCAACGGCTTGATGACATGCACGCGGCCCCACGCGAGCCACGTCACCTGCTCGCCGGCGCCGGCCCGTACGTTGGTTTGCGTCCAGCGCGGCCGGTTCACCACCACGTGAACGAGTTGCGCGTCTGCGCCGGTCTGGGCGACGAGATCACGCAATGCGGTGCCGTCGACCTCCGCCGCGTGCGGCGGCCGGGCCTTCGACCGAGCCCGTCCGGCGCGCACCGCCCGCCCGATCGTGGCGGTCTGACGCAGCGCGCGTCGCAGCCGGTGTGTGCGGAAGGCCTCCATCGTCACCTCGCTGCGGTCGACGTCGTGATGCAACAAGCGTGCGCTTCTCGCTTCCGACCGGCATCAGGGGAGCACCCGATGTTTCACCGCTACGAAGGCTCACGCACGCTGCGTTGCCGAACGACGAGCCACGCAGCCGCGTGTTCTGTGCGCGCGTTCTGACCCTGATCGCGTATCGGCGAGGGATGCAGAACGGGCCAGTTCGGAGCGGGCTCGTCGGCCTGCAGCCGTTGTGGTTCGTTGGAGTGGGGAATACGCTCCGCGCTGCGGATGACAGTCCGGCGCTCGTCCGGAACAGTGCCAGGACGGTGTTCGACCCAACAGCGGTATGAACCGTTGCGAGTGAACCGCGATCTTCCGCAGGAAAGAGGGACAGAATGAGAACTGGATACGTGGCAAACGGACAGATCAAACCCGGCCGTAACGACGAGGCAATCGCGTTGGCCCAAGAAGCCGTGAAGCTGTTCGAGCGTCTCGGCGCAGACGAGGTCTCCTTCCGTCTCGGCGGAGGCGGCACCGCGAGTGGGTCAACGAGCTTCAAGTTCGAAGCACCAAATCAGGCCGCGATGGGTGAGCTGCTCGACCGGATGATGAGCGACAGCGAATACCAAGCCTTCATTGCGCGACTCAATGCCGAGAAGTCACCGTCGGCCCTCGGCCAACTCATCGGCTTCAACGTCCTTGATCTCGGGCTACCAGCCGGTACCGCTGGGCGTGTCGGCACCCTCGTGTCGTGGCAACCGTCACCAGGGAGGGCCGACGATGCACTCGCGCTCGCGGTCGATTCGGCGAAGGTGCTGTTGCGTCTCGGTGCGTCGCGATGCCGCATCAGCCAGATCATGACGGGCGAGAACCTCCCAGCGTTCGTGAGTGTCACCGAGTCTGCGTCGTTCACCGACCAGGGCCGTTGGCGCGACGCGCTCACGACCGATAAGGAATGGCAAGGCATCACTGCTCGACTTTCGGACAAGCACGCCCCGGGAAGATTCCTGCGCTTCACCGAGTGGTTCAGCCCGATCTAACCGACGTAGGGGTACGTCAGCCGATGCTCGGACGCACCCCGCCGACGTACCCCTACGCCACGAACTCGCACAAGCGAAGAATCGGAATAGCGCCTGCCGGTCGGCGGATCGTTAGGCGTGTGCTGGTGGTGTGGATTCGAATCGGCCGAGGCCGTAGTCGCCTTCGATGGTCGTGCGGTGCATGCACCGACCGTGTTCGGGCGCTGTCCCGGAGACCGAGTGCAAGAAACGCCAGTTGTCCCAGATGACCATGTCTGTCGGCCGCCAGGTGTGGAAGTAGCTCAGGTCCTGGGCCGCCTCGACGATCTCGTCGCACACTGCCGCCAACAGGGCGTCGCCCTCGTCGGCGTTGCGACCTTCGATGCCCTTGGCCATCCAGGGAGAGACGTGCAACACCTTCTCGCCCGAGCTGCGAGTCCACACCGCCGGGTGCAAAGCCCGAGGGCGTCCCTCGTATTCGGTCATCACCGCGACGGACTCGGCCGGCGGTTCGACTTCGACGAATCCTCGCGGTCGTCCGAACCGCAGGTTCTCCAAGATCACGTCCATCGCGTAGATCACGGTCTCGCCTTCGATCTGCTCGCGCAGTTCCGGCGAGAGCGCGCCGTACAGGGCGATGCCGTCGACGAAGCCGGTCAAGCCGCCGTCGGGCGGAATCTCGACCGCGCGCAGTACACCGGCACGGTTGAGCTGGTCGTTGTAGCAGTGGTCGAAGTGCCACGGCAGCCACTGGGACAACAACTGGCCGTCCAGGCGCACTCGGCCCGGCGCGTTCGGCTCATGGCGGATCTCGATGACCCCGAGCAGGTCGTCGCCGCCGACACGCGGTGTTGCCTTGCTCGGGTGATCCTTGAGCGGCCCGAACACGGTGCTGAGCGCGACCTGCATCGCCGGAGTCGGCTCCAGGTCCTCGAAGACCAACAGGCCGTGCTCCTCGAACAACGCATTGATCGCCGCTCGCACCTCGGCGGCTCCGAGCCTGTCACGGGTGACGCCACGCACCCGAGCGCCCACCGGCGCACCATCACGGAGAGGTCGCGCGGTCACCGTGGCCATGGACAGCTCCTCACTCGACCTGGTCCCCGAGATGGTCGTAGGACCTTGTCGTCACCCGGCGCACGCCTTCACTGTTGCCGACCTTGGGCCGCCGCGCCACCCACCACGCCCCCGCTCCGACCAGCCACAGTGACGGTCAGAACTGCGGCAGCCATCGGCTCGTCGCGGCGATCAGCTCGGAGGTCATCTGTTCGATGGTCGCGAGTCCGAGTGTGCCCGCGTGGGGGTCGAGCAGCATCGCGGCATGGACGAGGTCCGGATCACCGGTGAGTGCGGCGTCGACGGTCAGCTCCTGGGCACTGACGATGCGGTGCAGCCAGGCCGCCAGGAAGGGCGGTGCGTACACGGGCGGCTTTCCGTGCACGCCCTCGCCGTCGACGATGCACATGCTTTCGGTGACGGCGTCGAGGGGGAGGTCGCCGCATTGGCCGGTGTTGGGGATGTTCAAGGGGAACGTGCGCGGCGTGCCGGTGATGAGCGAGTCGATCACGGGCGCGGCCATTTCCAGCGAGGGGTGTCGGGGCGGGTCGCTGTCGGCGAGGCGCTGTTCGAGGTCTAACGCGTACTGAGCTTCGTGGCGCTCGCGTTTGGCGATGGTCGTGTAGTGCACGTTCCAGCGCTCGCCCCAGTCGGCGTCTTCGGCGAGCATCGCCGGGAAAGCTTCGAGCGTGTGCCGATTCCCGGGCGCGACGAAGGCGCCGTAGCGGCGGAACAGCTCGAAACCCGCGGCGTACTCGTCGACGAGGAAACGTTTCGTCGCGCGCCGGGGTGGTCGCGCGTCGCCGAGGCTGCCTGGGCGTTCGTGCTCGTCGTCGCCGAGTTCGAAGCCGAGGTCCGTGTCGAGGTCGATCTTGCCGTCGAGGACATCACGCAGGAAGGCCATCCCGTCGCGTCCGCCACCGAGATCGATGGCGGTCACGACCGGCACATGGTTCACGCCCGTGACCGACAGGTCGATCGCGTTCCAATCCGCGCCCGTGAGCAGGGCCAGGAACCCGCGGAAGTTCGTCACTTCGTGACACAAGCCGACCGTCTTGATCGGCGAGGTCTTGGTCACCGCTCGGCACAGCGCGGTCATCGGGTTCGTGAGATTCAACAGCCACGCGTCGGGGCACAGGTCTTCCATGTCGCGCGCGATGCCAACGAGGACCGGGATGTTGCGCAGCGCCCGACTGATGCCGCCCGGGCCGAGCGTGTCGCCGCCCGGCTGACGGATCCCGTAGCGCCACGGTATCTCGAGGTCGAGTGCCATGGACTCGAAGCCGCCGGTCGTGATGTTCACGATCACGAAGTCCGCGTCCTGGAACGCTGCTCGCTGATCCGTCGAGGTACGTACGCGGAAGTTCGCACCCGCGAGGTCGCTGACGTGCTCCACGACGGGCGCGGTGCGAGCGACACGGCCTGCGTCGATGTCCTGCAACACGACCTCGGCGCCACGCGCACTCGCCGTGAGCGCGAGGTCCGTCGTCAGCGTCGGTACCCACTGGAAGCTCCCGCCACCAACAATCACGATCTTCACGATGTTCCTCCCCATGACGCGAACACGCACGCGCGAGGTGACGCGGGGTGCGGCACCCGGTCGCGTCATGTCAACCTAGGACAGGCCCGTCACGTGCGGGCCGGCGAGGGTTCGTTGGCTCGGGAGGCGCCATGAAACGCTACGACGGTCAGGTCGCGGTCGTGACGGGCGCGTCGTCGGGTATCGGGCGTCGTGTGGCACGTGATCTCGGGTTTCGTGGTGCCATCGTTGTCGGTGTGGCTCGCCGCGCCGAGTTGCTCGAACAGCTCCGTGAGCAGCTTCGGACGACTTCGTCGCGCAGTGACACTGTTGCGTTTGACGTCACCGACGCCGAAGCGTTCCGTGCCTGCTTGGCAGAGATCGAGCAGCGCTACTGCCGGATCGACGTGCTCATCAACAACGCCGGAATCTACGAATCCACCCCCGCGACCGAACCCTGCGAACAGGCCTACGCCCGACTCATGGCAACGAACTTCTTCGCGGCCGTCACGAGCACCTACACGGTCCTGCCCGGAATGCTGCGCCGCGGTACAGGAATCATCGTGAACGTCTCCTCGGACTCCGCCCGCGCACCCGACGCACGCGGCGGCGGTTACGCCGCCAGCAAAGCCGCTCTTGCCACCTTCTCCGAAGGCATCGACCTGGAGGTCCGAAAGCGCGGCGTGTGCGTCCATGTCCTGTACCCGGCGTGGGTTCCGACCGCCATGGGACGACCGGCCGTCAGACGCCGCGGGCCCGTCGCCACCGGCGCGGTCGCCGGCCCCGAAGCCGGCCGTGCGACGATGAGCGCCATGCGTGGCCGGTGTCTCATCCTGGTT
>DATMUX010000601.1:0-2209 GCA_035563695.1 Acidimicrobiia bacterium | reverse complement strand
CGGAGGAGAGGGCAGCAATGGGTGACGTATGTACGGTCCGAGCGGTGCGCAAGACGTTCGAGGCCGATCTCGCGCCGGTGCGGGCGCTGCGGGGTGTCGATCTCGACGTTGGTGCGGGAGAGTTCGTCGCGATCATGGGGCCGTCCGGGTGCGGCAAGTCGACGCTGCTCAACTTGATCGCGGGGCTCGACGTCGCCGACGAGGGCGAGATCACGATCGCGGGCGAGGCCGTCACCGGTCGCAACGAAGACGAGCTGGCGCGCATGCGGCGCCGGCACATCGGGATCGTGTTCCAGTTCTTCAACTTGCTGGAGGGGATGACGGTCCTCGAGAACGTCGTCTTGCCGGCGGTCATCGCCGGCACCAAGCGCCGCCCGGCCGAGACGCGGGCGCGCGACATGCTCGACCTGCTCGGGCTCGCCGACAAAGCGCGCGAGCTGCCGGGCGTGTTGTCGGGCGGGCAGCGGCAGCGGCTCGCGATCGCCCGGGCACTCGCCAACGAGCCGACGATGCTGCTCGCCGACGAGCCGACCGGCGCGCTCGACTCGGCCGGCGGTCACGAGGTGCTCGAGCTGTTCAAGCGACTCCACGCCGACGGCCAGACGATCGTCATGGTCACGCACAACGACGAGGTGGCCGCCGCCGGCGACCGCATCGTGCGCATGCGCGACGGCCGCATCGAGTCCGACGGAGTTGCGGCCGAACCCGCGCCCGCCGGCTCGGCCTGAGCGCCGGCCCCGGGGAGCGAGTGATGACCGACCCGACGAAGCAGGCGGTCGTGTTCGTGGTCGGGTGTTGGGCCGCGCTGGGACTGTTCCTCGCGGTGCGCCGCCGCCGCGAGCCGCTGTGGGCCTGGGTGCTCGGCGCGACCGTCGCGGGCGCCGCCGCGCTCGCGCAGGACACGCTCGTCGGGCTCGTGCCGTTCGCCGCGTGCGTCGTCGCGATCGTGCTCCCCGACGGTGTCGTCGCCGGCCGGCGCCACCGTCAGCAACGCGTCGCGCTCGTGCTCGCCACCATCGTGGCCGTGCCCTGCGCGATCGTGCTCGGCGCGTCCGGCCCGTCGCTCGTCGTGGTGGTGGTCGAGACGGCGGTGCTCGCGGCCATTGCACTCACCGCGTACGTGCTCAGTTGCCGGTCGGCGAACGCGCTCGACCGTGCCCGGCTGCAGTGGGCGGGCTGGGGCGTCGTGGTCGCGGGTGCGTGGGCGCTCGTCACGTGGCTGATGCACGCGCTCATCGGATGGCCCGCGGCGCTCGGCGTGCCCGTCGTGCTGGGAACGGCGTTCGTTCCCCTCGCGCTCGCGTTCGCGTCGGTCGACTCCCTCGCCCGCCGCGTCGACCGGCTGCTCGTGCAG
Source organism: Acidimicrobiia bacterium (assembly GCA_035563695.1). Taxonomy (GTDB): domain Bacteria; phylum Actinomycetota; class Acidimicrobiia; order IMCC26256; family PALSA-610; genus DATMUX01. The sequence continues at coordinate 855 of DATMUX010000601.1, read as the reverse complement.
ACCATCGAGGTCGGCGGCCTGATCGTGCTCGTCGGCGTCATCTACCTCGTCGTCGTGCTCGGGTTCGGCGACTCACCCAACGACGCGACGCAGCGGGTGCTCGGGCTGTCGATCGTCGCGGCGGGAATCGCCGCCGCGTGCTTCGTCCCGGCGCGCGACCGGCTCGAAGCGTTCGCGAACCGCCGCGTCTACGGCGAGCAGCGCTCGCGCGACGAGCCGCTCCAGACGTTCGGCGCGCGCATGTCGCGCGCCATCCCGCTCGACGAGCTGCTGCTCCAGCTCGCCGAGTCGCTCAAGAAGAGCATGCAGCTCGTGCTGGCCGAGGTGTGGACGGGCGCCGCCGGCGTCTTCGAGCGCGCGGCGGCGGTGCCGTATCGCGACGTCGAGCGGGTGAAGCTGACCGACGACGAGATCGCAGTCGTGGCCCGGGCCCACACGCAGGGGAACGCGTGGATCCAGGTGTGGCTGCCGCAGTTCCTCGACCAGAACCCCGGGCGGGTGCTGCGCGTCGCGCCGCTCGTGCACTCGGGCGAGCTGCTCGGCCTCGTCGTGTGCGGGCGCTCGACCGACCAGCAGCCCTTCGGGCCCGACGACGACCGCGTGCTCACCGAGCTCGCCCGCCAGGTCGCGCTCGCCCTTCACAACTCCGCGCTCGACACCGCGCTGCAGGCATCGCTCGACGAGCTGCGCATCGCGAACGAGGAGCTCCGCGCGTCGCGCGCCCGCATCGTCGCGACCGGCGACCAGGCGCGGCGCCAGATCGAGCGCAACCTGCACGACGGCGCGCAGCAACACCTGGTCGCGCTGGCCGTCAAGCTCGGTCTTGCTCGCCAGCTCGTCGACGGCGACAAGGAA
>DATMUX010000600.1:0-4721 GCA_035563695.1 Acidimicrobiia bacterium | reverse complement strand
CACGGAGCTCGAATGACGCCGCGACCGCCGGCGCCGCCCGACGAGGTCACGGTCATCGGGCCGCGGCCCTTGCGCGGCCGGCTGCGTGTGCCGGGCGACAAGTCGATCTCGCACCGCGCGCTGCTGTTCGGCGCGCTGGCGCACGGTGAGAGCACGTTCACGCACCTCGCGACGGGCGACGACGTCGGGGCGACGGCACGGGCCCTGGCGGCCCTCGGCGTCGACGTGCGTACACGCGACCGCGCGACAGTGGTGCACGGCCGCGGCATCGAGTCCTGGACGGAGCCGGACACGGTGCTCGACTGCGCGAACAGCGGTACCACGTTGCGCCTGTTGTGCGGTGCGCTCGCGGGCCGGCCGTTCCTCTCGGTACTGAGCGGCGACGATTCGCTCCGCACCCGCCCGATGGGGCGGGTGGTCGAGCCGCTGCGCGCGATGGGCGCGCGGATCGACGGCCGTCGCGAAGGAACGCTCGCCCCGGTCGTCGTGCGCGGCGCGCGGCTGCGGGGGATGCGCCACGAGTTGGCCGTCGCCAGCGCGCAGGTGAAGTCGGCGCTGGTGCTCGCGGGCCTGCAGGCGGAGGGGGCGACCGAGATCGTCTCACCGGCGCCCACCCGTGATCACACCGAACGCATGCTCGCCGCGCTCGGCGTGCCGATCGTCGCGGACGCGACGCGGGTCGAGGTCCGGGCCGGTGCGCCGCGGCCCTTCGAGCTCGAGGTGCCGGGCGACCCGTCGTCGGCCGCGTTCTTCGCGGTCGGCGCCGCGATCACCGAGGGGTCCGATCTCGTCATCGAATCGGTTTCGTGCAACCCCACGCGCACGGGCTTCGTCGAGGTGCTCCGCCGCATGGGTGCCGACGTCGCGCTCGATGCGACGGGCACGGTGTGCGGAGAGCCCGTGGGGACGTTGCGCATCCGCGCGTCGCGCCTGACGGGGACGACGATCGAGGGCGCCGAGATCGCGAACCTGATCGACGAGATCCCGGCGCTGGCTGTCGCGGCCGCCTTTGCCGAGGGTGTCACCGAGATTCGCGACGCAGCCGAGCTCGTCGTGAAGGAGAGCAACCGGATCGCAACGTTGCACGCGGAGCTGGTCGCGCTCGGTGCCGGGGTCGAGGCGCGTGCCGATGGTCTCGTCGTGCGGGGTGGTTCGCTGCGCGCGGCCGAGTTGCACAGTCACGGTGATCATCGCATCGCGATGGCGATGGCGATCGCGGCCAACGCGCTCCGGGGTTCCTCGACCGTATGCGGCTTTGGCGCGGTCGCGTCGTCGTACCCCGAGTTCGCCACCGATCTCGATCGCATCGCAGGTGCCCCGTGAGCGCAGGAGTCGTCGTTGCGATCGACGGGCCGTCGGGTTCGGGGAAGTCGACCGTAGCCCGCGCGGTTGCCGCCGCGCTCGGGCTGCCGGTGCTCGACACCGGGGCGATGTACCGCGCGATCACGCTCGCGGTACTCGAGGCCGGCGCCGCGCTCGACGACGAGCGGGCGTGCGCCGGCGTGGCACGCGCCATCGCCATCGGTGTCGAGGATGGGACCACGACGGTCGACGGCCGCGACGTCAGCACCGAGATCCGGGGTCCGGCCGTGACGGCGAGCGTCTCGACCCTCGCGGCCCATCCGGCCGTGCGCGCGATCCTCGTCGCGCAACAGCGCGACTGGGTCGCGCGGCACGGCGGTGGTGTCGTCGAGGGTCGCGACATCGGGAGTGTCGTTTTTCCCGGCGCGGCGGTGAAGGTCTTCCTCACCGCGAGCGAGACCGAGCGCGCCCGGCGCCGCCAGCGCGACGAGGTCACCGCCGAACGGGCCGTTGCGGTCGACGACGTGCAGGCCGACCTGGAGCGGCGCGACGCGATCGACGCGGGCCGGGCCGTGTCGCCCTTGCGCGCGGCCGCCGACGCGATGGTGATCGACAGCACGCATCTCGACGTCGAGGCCGTCGTGCGCGAGATCGTGGCGCGTGCTCGCGCCGTGGAGGCAGGCTGATGCTGTTCTACAGGTTCGTGCGTCTCATCGTCGGCGGTGGCTCGGCGCTGTTGTGGCGCGTGCGGATCCGCGGCCGCGAGCACCTGCCCGCGAGCAGCGGGTACGTGCTCGCGCCGTCGCACCGCTCGATGATGGACATTCCTTTTGCCGCCTGGCTCACGTCCCGGCCCCTGCGCTACATGGGCAAGGTGTCGCTGTTCGGGATCCCCGTGCTCGGGCGGCTCTTCCGCGTGCTCGGAGGCTTCCCGGTCCAGCGCGACGGCACCGATCGGAAGGCGCTGCGCGAGTCGATCGCGATGCTCGAAGGGGGCGAGATCCTGCTCGTGTATCCCGAGGGGACGCGCCAGAGCGGTCCGAAGATCCAGCCGCTGCAGCCCGGCGCCGCATATCTCGCGCTGCGCGCCGGGGTGCCGATCGTGCCGGTCGGCGTCGCCGGGACCGAGGAGATCCTGCGCAGTCACGGAACGCACGTGCCGCGCTTCCGCCGGGTCGCGATGGTGATCGGCGAGCCGCTGGTCCTCCCGCGGCGCGACCACGGCGTCGTCCCCCGGGCGCAGGTCGATGCGGTGGCGGCGCAGCTGCACGACGCGCTGCAGCACCTGCTCGACGACGCCTACGAGCTTCGCGGCTGAGCCGGCCGGGAGCGCGCGGCGCGCTCGGGCTCAGCCCGCGAGGGAAACGCCGAGCAGCGTTGCGCCGAGCGCGCTCAGCAGCGCAAGTCCCGCCAGCGCCCCGCCCAGCGCGCGCCGCCGGCGCGCTACGACGATATGGGTGGCTGCGGCCGCGCCCGACACACCGACGAGCAACAACTTCACGAACAGCGTCGTGAGGTATTCGCTGCTCTGATCCGAGGCGTTGACCGCGAACAGGTTCCAGATCCCGGTGACGACGAGCAGCGCGAACGCGGGCCACGCGATGAGCTGGAACCGCTGCGCGACGGCCCGCAACGCGTCCGGACCCGCGAACCGGCGCACGACCGGCACGACGCCTGCGAGCGCGATCTGCCCGCCGACCCACACGGTCGCGCCCAACACGTGCAGGAACAGGCGGATGGTGTCGGAATCGATCGGCAACATCGCGTCACGGGGTCCGGTGGTCGTATGCCCGGCGGTTCAGTCGCCGAGGCCGGCGAGGACGCTCGACGCGTCGAGCGAGCGGTCGTCGGCGAACGGCCCGCGGCCCTGCCGTGCCGCGCCGACATCGCCGCCGAGCAGGAGCGCCGCGGTCGCGTCGAGCGCGGGGATCAACTCGCGCAGCTCACGCGGCGGCGGGAAGTACTCGTCCTCGTCGGTGACGCGGACGACGTCGACGCCGGCGCGCGGCGCGAGCTTCGCGATCACGGCCTCGACCAGGTCCTCGGGGGCGCTCGCGCCGGCGGTCACGCCGACGATGCGCGCGCCGCCGACAGCCGCGAGATCGAGCTCGTCGGGTCCGTCAACGCGCAGGACCGCGTCGCACCCCGCCTCGCGCGCGACCTTGGCCAGCGCGATCGTGTTCGACGAGTTCGCGCTGCCGATCACGACGACCGCGTCGGCCCGGTGCGCGATCTCGGTGAGGGCATCCTGGCGGTTCGTCGTCGCGAAGCAGAGATCGTTGCGCGCCGCGGTCCACACGTTGGGGAAGTGCTCCCGCGCTTCGTCGACGACGCCGGCCCACTCGTTCTGCGCGAGTGTCGTCTGCGCGAGCACGGCAACCCGTTCCGGATCGGCGATCGTGCCCGCGACGTCGGGCAGATCGGCGACGTGTTCGACGAGGCGCATGGCGCCGGGCGCGACCGCGAGTGTTCCAACGGCCTCGTCGTGACCGGCATGGCCGACATAGAGGATCGTGAATCCCTTGCGAGCGCGGACCTTCGCCTCGTGGTGCACCTTCGTGACGAGCGGGCAGACCGCGTTCACGACGTACCGGTTGTTGCGCCGCGCCGAGTCGACGACGTCGGGCGCGCTGCCGTGCGCCGACAGCATGAGCGGCGCACCCGCAGGGACATCGTTCACGTCGTCGACGAACACCACGCCCTGCTCGCGAAACCGGTCGACGACCAGCCGGTTGTGGACGATCTCGTGGTAGCAGTAGACGGGAGGCTCGAACGCGCGCACCATCCACGCGAGCGCCTTGATCGCCATCTCGACGCCGGCGCAGAAGCCCCGCGGCTCGGCGAGCAGGACCTTCTCGACGGTCGAGCTTTGTGCCGACGGGGACGTCACGGACCCAGGGTAGCGGCGAGGAGCCCGTATCCTGCTCTCGTGCCCGTTGCCCGCGTCCACGCCGTCGCGCCCGGATCACCGGCCGCGCGCGCCGGGATGTCGGTGGGCGACGAGGTGCTCACGGTGAACGGGGAGGCGATCCGCGACGTCATCGCCTACCAGCTACAGGCCGACGAGGCGCACGTCGAGCTCGAGGTGCGGCGGGGCGGCCTCGAACGCCTGGTGACCGTCGACAAGCCTGCCGGCGCGTCGCTCGGCATCGAGCTCGCGAGCGCCGTGTTCGATCGCGTCCGCACGTGCGACAACCACTGCCCGTTCTGCTTCATCTACCAGCTGCCCAAGGGGATGCGGCGCAGCCTGTACCTCAAGGACGACGACTACCGGTTGTCGTTCCTCTACGGCAACTTCACCACGCTCACGCGTTTCACCGAAGCCGATCTCGAGCGCGTCGTGACCGAGAGGCTGTCGCCGTTGTACGTCAGCATCCACGCGAGCGCCTTGATCGCCATCTCGACGCCGGCGCAGAAGC
>DATMUX010000599.1:0-4577 GCA_035563695.1 Acidimicrobiia bacterium | reverse complement strand
GGAAAATAGCGCGGGACGCCCCGCGATGAGCGAAGCGAACGCGACCCAGAATTACGCGGCGGCGAACGGAGCGAGGCGGAGCGAGCGCAGGGAGCTCGCGGGAGCGGTGAGCGAAGCGAACGCGACCCAGAATCACGAGGCGGGTATCCCGCCGAGCAGCGAGGGCGACAAAGCATCACGCGTAGCGGTCGAGGATGCTCGTCTCCGCGACGCGTGAGAGCCCGTCCTTGATGGCGCGGGCGCGGGCTTCGCCGACGCCTTCGACCTCGACGAGGTCGGCGATGCTCGCGCGCATGATCTTGGGCAGGGTGCCGAAGCGCTCGACGACGTGCTCGGCGATCGCTTCGGGCAGGCGCGGCACGCGGCTGAGCAGGCGGTAGCCGCGGGGCTGCAGCGACGAGTCGAGGTCCATCTGGGCCGCGAGGTGCAACAGTGCGGCGACGACGCGCAGGTCGAGCAGCTCGTCGTCGTCGATCTCGGAGAGCCGGGCGGTGGCCTGGGGGAGCACCCAGTCGGTCGATGCGACGAAGTAGTCCTTGCACACGAGCCGGAGGTCTTCGATGACGCCGCCGGTGAGCTCTTCGAGCTGGAGCTCGACGAGCCGGCCGTCGAGCCCGAGCTCGACGACATACCCCTCGATCTCTTCGGAGATGCGCCGCACCATCTCGGCTCGTTGCAGCACCGTCGCGACATCGCGCACGGTCACGAGATCCTCGACCTCGAGTGCCGACAGCGCGCCGGTCACGCCGTCGAGGCGCGACTTGTAGCGCCCGAGGATCTGCAGCGCCTGGTCGGCGCGGGCGAGCACGCGCGGGATCGGCTCGAGCGACTGCTTGTTCCCCTGGTAGTGGATCGAGACGACGCTCATCTCCTCGGACACGGTGATCACGGGCACCGCGATCTGGCGCGCGACGCGTTCCGCGGTGCGATGGCGTGTTCCGGTCTCGGTGGTCGGGATGTCGGGGTCGGGGACGAGGTGGACGTTGCAGCGGGCGACGCGCGTACCGTCGGAGGCGAGGATGATCGCTCCGTCCATCTTCGCCAGCTCCGAGAGTCGTTGCGGCGTGAACTCGGCGTCGAGCAGGAAACCGCCCGAGCAGATGTTCAAGACGTCGGGACCGTCGCCGACGACGATGAGCGCGCCCATCTTCGCCTGGAGAATCCGGTCGATGCCCTCGCGCAGCGGAGTGCCGGGGGCTACGAGCCGCAATGCGGCATAGAGCGCTTCCGATCGGCGCTGGGCCAACACGTCCTCCCGGTCGGAACTCCCTCCGAGGCTACCTTCCGCGCCGCTCGGCCCGTGACGCTACGCGTGCCCGCCGGCTCGTATCCCCGTGGCCACGAGGGCCTCGAGCACGGTTCCGACCCGCACGAGCGCCATGCCGGAGACGTCGGGCGTGGACGCGGGGACGATCGCACGCCGGAACCCGAGACGGGCCGCCTCGGACAGGCGGCGGGGCGCCTGCGGGACCTGGCGCACCTCGCCGCCGAGACCGAGCTCGCCGATGACCACGGTGTCGGCGTCGACCGGCCGGTCGCCGCGTGCGCCCGCGATCGCCAGGGCGACCGCGAGGTCGGCGCCGGGTTCGGTGACCTTCACGCCGCCCGCGACGCTCGCGTACACGTCGTGGTCGCCCAACCCGACCCGCGCGCGACGTTGCAACACGGCGACGAGCATCGCCAGGCGCCCGCTGTCGAACGCCTGCGCAACCCGGCGCGGCATCGGCGCGCCCGTCTGCGTGACGAGCGACTGCACTTCGACACAGATCGGTCGCGTGCCCTCGAGTACGGGCGTGACCACTGACCCGGGCGCGCCGGTGCGTCGATCGGCAAGGAACAGCGCGCTCGGATCGGCAACGGGCGTGAGCCCGCGTTCGGTCATCTCCATGAGCCCGAGCTCGTCGGTGGGACCGAACCGGTGTTTCAGCGCGCGCAGTATGCGCAGCGCGTGGTGGCGGTCGCCTTCGAAGGAGAGAACGGTATCGACGACGTGCTCGAGCGCGCGCGGCCCGGCGAGCGCGCCGTCCTTCGTCACGTGGCCGACGAGCAGCGTGACGACGCCGAGCTCCTTCGCGAGGCGGACCAGGCGCTGGGCCCCTTCCCGCACCTGCGTGACGGATCCCGCCGAGCCGGGCGCGTCGGGGTCGTGAACGGTCTGGATCGAGTCGATCGCGAGCACGACCGGCTGCAACGCGCCGACGTGCGCGACGACTGCGGGCAGCGAGTTCTCGCCGACGACGAGCAGCTCGGGCGCCAGCGTGCCCAGGCGGTCGGCGCGCACGCGCACCTGCGCGGGCGACTCCTCGGCGCTGACGAGCAGGCACCGCACGCCTCGGGCCGCCATCCGGCCCAGCGCCTGGAGCAACAGCGTGCTCTTGCCGATCCCGGGCTCGCCACCGAGCAGCGTCACCGAGCCCGCGACCAGGCCCCCGCCGAGCACCCGATCGAGCTCGGGCGCACCGGTGGGGAGCTGCGCGGCGCCGAGGGCGTCGACCGCGGCGATCGGCACGGCGACCGTGCCCGGGACCGCGGCCGGTCCCTCGGGCCGGTTGGCCGCGGCGCGCTCGGCCAACGAGCCCCACGCGTCGCATTCCGGGCAGCGGCCCAGCCACTTCGCCGACTCGAAACCGCACGCGTCGCAGCGATAACGAACACATGTTCGGGTCATGACGAGACCCTAGCGGAGCGGTGCGACAGCCTCCGTGATCGCCGGCCGGCGGCTCACGGGCCCGCTACATGAGCGGGACCCGCTCCGAACGCGCGTTGAGCACCCGCGTGTGGCGCCGGCGCTCTCGCCGGACACCCATGTGCGCGGCGAGGAAGAACATGCCGGCCAGCAACGCGAGCGTCAACGCGATGCCGAACTTGACCATCCGGTTCCAGTCGGTCGTGTCGTGCGCCACCCGGAGGGTCGTGAGCGAGCCGTTCTGGGCCTGGTACGTCGTCGTGTGCCCGGGCACGTGCACGATCACGGTGAGGTGCAGCGCGAGGGCGAGCTGCGGGCCGAGTTGCGCTTCCAGCGCCGCCGGGTCGATCCCCGCCGCGCGCAGGCGGGCCGAGAGCGCGGCGTCATGCGTGATGCCGGGCGACGGCGCCTTCAGGTCGACCACCATCGACACCTCTTCGGTCGAGGAGAACCAGCTGCGGTGGTGCGTGAGCTGCGGCGATCGCAGGATCCCCTGGGGTCCGGTCAGCTCGGCGAGGCGGGTGGCGAGATCCCGCTGGTCCGAGAAGTCGTGTTCGAAGGTGATCTGCGCGCCGCCGCCGGGTCGGGTCGTCCACTCCGATACCTTCCACCCGGCGCGGCGCAGGTCGTCGAGCGGGACGGAGTTCGCCAGGCCGGCCGCCCCGCCGAGCGTGTTGCGGGCCGCGGCGTCCATCGTCACGGTCGCGCGCAGCGTGCCCGAACCATCACTGCGCATGGTGATCTCGACCCGTGCGTCGGCCCGGCAGCCCGCGAGCAACGCGAGCGCGAACGCGACTCCCAGCACGCGCCGACACACAGTGCGGCGATTATCGCCGCTCGGCCACCCTCAGTGCACGTCGCCCCCCCGCCGGGCGGCGAGGATTACTCGGGCGTGCCCGAGCCCGCGAGCTCCACGGGCGGCGGCTCGACGCCCTGGACCGAGCGGAACACGATCTCCTCGTTCTCCGCGTCGACCACGACGGTGTCGCCCGCGTGGAACTCCTTCCACAGGATCTTCTCCGAGAGCGGGTCCTCGACGAGCCGCTGGATGGCCCGGCGCAACGGCCGCGCGCCCAGCGCCGCGTCGTAGCCCCTCGCCGCGAGCAGCAGCTTGGCGGCCCGCGTGAGCTCGAAGCCGAGCCCCTGCGCCTCGAGCTGCGCCTGCACCCGCTTGATCAGCAGGTCGACGATCTCGGTGATCTCCACGGTGGAGAGCTGGTGGAACACGATGATGTCGTCGATGCGGTTGAGGAACTCCGGCCGGAAGTGCCGCTTCAGCTCCTCGTGCACCTTCTCTTTCATCTTGTCGTACGTGACGTGCTCGTCGGAGCGTGCGAACCCGAGCGCAGCCTTCTTCAGGTCGGCCGTCCCGAGGTTCGACGTCATGATGATCACGGTGTTCTTGAAGTCGACCGTCCGTCCCTGCGCGTCGGTGAGGCGCCCGTCCTCGAGGATCTGCAACAGCGTGTTGAAGACGTCGGGGTGCGCCTTCTCGATCTCGTCGAGCAGCACGACCGAGTACGGCCGGCGCCGCACGGCCTCCGTGAGCTGGCCGCCCTCCTCGTAGCCGACGTAACCGGGAGGCGCGCCGACCAACCGGCTGACCGTGTGCTTCTCCATGTACTCCGACATGTCGAGCTGGATGAGCGACTCCTCGCTGCCGAACAGAAACTCGGACAGAGCCTTCGAGAGCTCGGTCTTGCCCACGCCGCTCGGGCCCAGGAAGATGAACGACCCGGCCGGACGGTTCGGGTTCTTGAGCCCGGCACGCGTGCGGCGGATGGCCTTGGAGACGGCCACGACGGCCTCGTCCTGCCCGATGATGCGCTCGTGGATGACGTTCTCCATGCGCAGGAGCCTGGCGGTCTCCTCCTCGGTCAGGCTCGTGACC
>DATMUX010000598.1:0-3811 GCA_035563695.1 Acidimicrobiia bacterium | reverse complement strand
GTCGTCGTCGGCGGGACCGTCGTCGTCGTGGTGGTCGTCGTCGGCGCCACCGTGGTCGAGGTGGTCGTCGTCGGCGCCACCGTGGTCGACGTCGTCGGCGACTGCACCACGCACACCGGCGGCCTCGTCGTGGTGGTCGTGGCCCTCGTGGTGGTCGTCGTCGCGCCCCGAATCGTCGTCGTGGTCGCGGGCCTCGTCGTGGTCGTTGCGAGCGTCGTGGTCGTGCTCGGACACACGAGTTTCTCGGTCGTCGTCGGGCCACCCGCGCCCACGAGTGTCGAGGAGATGCCGTATTTCTGCGGATCGTCGTGCGGGATCGGGCACGTGGTGACGGCGTCGCCGAGCGACACGGTCGCGGTGGTGTCGACCTCGACGGCGTACGACGTGACGGTCGCGTCGGCGCTCGGCGCAGTCACCGTGAGCGTGATGTCGGGCGTGGTCAACGTGCCGTCGTGGGATCCGCTGATCTTCAGCGGGCCCGGCGTCGTGAACGTCGCGCTCGGCGCGGGGATGTTCCCGGAGGTCGTGTTCGTGAACGAGGCGGTGAGTGGCAGGGTTTGCGCCTTCGTGCCGTCGTTGGGGTTCCACGTCACCGTGCCGCTCGCGCCTCCACCTGCGACCGACACGTTCGTGATCGCCACGCTGCCGGTGCTGCTCTGGAACATGTAAGTGGTCGCGAGGTTCTTGAACTGCGAGATCGGCAGCCCCGCGCCCGATGCGGGAAGGTTCGCCGATCCCCCGGGCAGCGTGATCGTGTAGCTGTCGCCCTGGTTCACCTGGTTCGGTACCACGGCCTGCACGGTGACGTCGGTCGGCTGGGTCAACTGGATGCCGCTGACCTTCGCCTTGCACGGCACGTCGTTGAACTGCACCGGATCACCGTTCGTGGTGTCGGCGGCCGAGCTCAGCGCGGGCCACGACAACGCGGCGCACACGGTGACCGTGATCGCCGCTGCCACCACCGCGCGGCGACCGCGGCCGCAGCCCCGACCGCGGCGCCGCGCCAGCTCCACCGGACCCCCCACGTGTCCCCCCAATTACCGTGCGCCCCCACTTCGGCGCGGTCTGCGCACAGTACGTGGTTACCGCTAATGGTGTCAACGCCTCATAATGGCATGATTTGCCAGAGCCGCTTGACGACCGCGCCGGCCGTGGCGGGCCCTAGGCTCGGCAATCGCTTCCTGGCAAGGAGGAGCGATGGAATCGGAGGTGCGAGAGGCGTCGGCCCCGCGGTCGACGAACGGCGACGTCATCGTGACCGAGGGCCTCACGAAGGTGTTCGACGGCCGGGGCGGAGCGGTGCGGGCCGTCGACGATCTCAACCTGCGCGTGCGACGCGGTGAGATCTTCGGGTTGCTCGGGCCGAACGGCGCGGGCAAGACGACGACCGTCGGCATGCTCACGACGCGTGTGATCCCGACGGCGGGACGCGCGTCGGTCGGCGGTATCGATGTGATCAGCCATCCCGCGACCGCGAAGCAGGTCATCGGTGTCGTTCCTCAGACGAACACGCTCGACCGGTCGCTCGATGTCGCCGAGAACCTCTACTTCCACGGGCGCTACTTCGGTATGAGCGCGCGCGCCGCGCACGAGCGCACCGCGCGCCTGCTCGAGCAGTTCCGCCTGGCCGACCGGGCGAAGGCCAACGTGAACGAGCTGTCGGGCGGCATGGCCCAACGACTGATGGTGGCGCGCGCGATCATGCACGACCCCGACGTGCTGTTCCTCGACGAGCCGACCTCGGGCCTCGACCCGCAGAGTCGCCTCGCATTGTGGGACGTGATCGGCGAATTGCACCAGCACGGGCAGACGATCGTCCTCACGACGCACTACATGGAAGAAGCCGATCAACTCTGCGAACGAGTCGCCATCATCGATCACGGCCGGCTGCTCGCGCTCGACACGCCGACCGCGCTCAAGCGCTCCATCGACGCGGCCACCGAGATCCGCATCCACGCGAGCGGCGATCTCGACGCGCTCACGAGCGACCTCGAGGACATGCCGGGCGTCAAGGGCGGCCGCGTCGTCGACGGCACCGTCTACATCTATGCGGGAGCCGACGGTCCCGCGCTGCCCGAGATCATTACCCGGGCCGACCATGCCGGTTTCACGGTGCACGACGTCGGCGTGAAGGAGACCACGCTCGAGACCGTCTTCATCAACCTCACCGGAAGGGAGCTGCGCGAATGACCACTGCCACCGCGCCCGTGGCCGCCCGTGCCCGCACTTCTTCGCGCAACGCGTTCTTCGCGTTGTTGTTGCGCGACCTCGCGGTGCTGCGCAAGGAGATCGGCATGTTCCTCGGCCGCACCGTGATGCAGCCGCTGTTGTTGATCTTCGTGTTCACGTATGTGTTCCCGAAGATCGGCCAGTCGATCGGCGGTCCGCGCGGCGCCACGAGCTTCTCGACGCTGCTCGTCGGCGGCGTGATCGCGAGCGCGATGATCTTCCAGGGCGTGCAGGCCGTCGCGTTGCCGCTCGTCAATGACTTCGGCTACACGCGCGAGATCGAAGACCGTGTTCTCGCGCCCATGCCCGTCTGGGCGGTCGCGATGGAGAAGGTCGCGTCGGGCGCGATCCAAGCGATGATCGCGGCGCTGGTGGTGTTCCCGCTCGCGGCGATCATTCCCGCCACTCCCGTGCACCTCCGCGTGCACTGGATCCTGCTCGTCACGATCCTTCCGTTGGCGGCGATCATGAGCGCCGCGCTCGGCCTGACGATCGGCACGCGCGTCGAGCCCCGCCAGGTGCCGCTGATCTTCAGCCTGCTTGTCATCCCGATGACGTTCCTCGGCGCGGTGTACTACCCGTGGAAGAGCCTGACCCCGCTGCCGGTGCTGAAGGTTGCGGTGCTCGCGAACCCGCTCGTCTACATGAGCGAGGGTTTGCGCATGGCGCTGACGGTCGGCGTGCCGCACATGCCCGCGATCGCGGTGTACGGCGCGCTCGTGGGGTTCAGCGTGGTGTTCCTGCAGCTCGGCATCGCGGGATTCAAGCGGCGCGTCCTGAGCTGACCCGCGAGAGCGGGTTACGCCGAGCCCGGGTGCGGTCCGGCCTGGCGCGCTTCCTCGACGGCGACCAGGGCATCGCGCAGCTGCTCGATCCAGTCGCCTTCGTGGTCGCGCACCAGCCGCACGCACCATGCCAGCGCATCGGAACGGCTACGGGCCACGCCCGCGCCCACCAGAGTGTCGAGCACCTGACGCTCGGGCATGCGCAGCCGGGTCATCACCGGGACCGCGAGGCTCGTGAAGATGCGGCGCTCGTCGCCGCACTCGGCGCCCCACGCGACCTTGCGGCCGGCTTGGTGCTCGGCTTCGTCGGCGATGCGCATGCGCTGCTCGCGCGTCTCTTCACGGAAACGCTGGATCCGCGCCCGCCGGGCGGCGGCACGCGCCACGTCGTCGGCGCCGTCGGGATAGTCGGGCTCGGCCAGGGTGCCGACCACCAGGATCTCCTCCCGGTCGACGGTCACCTCGGGTGCCTCGGTGAACCAGTCGTCGGGGAGCCGTCCCGCGAACCAGCCTGCGAAGGTCGACGTATCAATGATTCGTTGCATGCTATCATTACATCATTACAACTCGCTCGGGTCAAGCGCGCGGCCGTACCCTCCCGCCTATGAACCCGCTCATCGTCACCTTCTCGGCCGCGGTGATCCTGTCGATCTTCTGCTGGCTCAGCATCCGCTTCCCGGGCGGGCCCAAGGAGCCGGCCGCCCCGAAGGCCGACGCGCACCACTGACCCACCTCGGGCGACCCGCGGCGGGCCGGGCTCAGCCGAGCACCGCGCGCAGGCGCTGCGCGTACTCCCC
>DATMUX010000597.1:0-4076 GCA_035563695.1 Acidimicrobiia bacterium | reverse complement strand
AAACCCGGAGGCGAGATGCCCGAGGGTTGCGAGGACTCGCGCGACCGACGCCTACGCGACGAGTGGGGCGGCGTTCGGAGGATTTGGCGTCGCCGCCGATCAGATCCCGAGCGGGCACGCTTGGAGATCTCGCGGCATGGGGATCACACGACGGTGCACGTACTGCGTTCGCGGCGAGAAGCGAGGGAGTTTCTCGATGCCGTCTGTTGATAGAGGGCGCGATCCCACGCCCGGGCCGCATAGCGCCGAACTGATGATCTGCGCCCATGAGAGACTGCGCGCGAATGCTGCTCCGGGCGCGCACGACCGACGACATCGACGCCCTCTGCCGTCTCGTGCGCGTCATCCACGAATCCGACGGCTATCCCACCCTGCTACGGGACGACGTGCAGAACTTCGTGGTCACGACGAACTGCCTCGCGGCGTGGGTGTGTGAGCGCGACCACCGAGTCGTAGGTCACATCGCCCTCCATACGGTCTGGTCGAACGAGGTCGCCGGGCTAGCCGCGTCCGCGCTCGGCCGAACACGGGAGAGCCTCGCGTCGGTGTCGCGCCTCTTCGTCGAAGCGGAGTGGCGGAGGCGTGGTGTCGCTGGCCGACTTCTCGGGATCGCCACTTCGGAAGCGCACGAACGAGGCTTGTGGCCGGTGCTCGATGTCGTCACGACCTATGCGTCAGCGGTGGCGCTGTACGAGCGAGAGGGTTGGGTGCGCCTTGGAGCGATCGCCCTCCCGATGCCAGACGGTCAGTTGATCGACGAGTATGTGTACGCGGCGCCCTCGCCCGAGGCCTCAAGTTGACACGACCTCGGACCAGGCCATGACTGCCGATCGGCGCTCCTCGACGGCCGACATGGAAGGCGGCATCATGTGAACATGCGGGAACCTGCTGCCGACCTCGGATCATCCACCGCCTCGCTCCCGCGTCGAACGAGACCGCCGCTCGTCGTCGTCTGTCTTATCGCGCTCGTTGGCGGTCTGATCGGTTGGATCGCCCGAGATTGGTCTCAGCCAGCCGCGCGGTTGCCAGAACACCAAGTCCTCGGCACCGTGTCGAGTCTCGATTCGACTGGCCTATGCCTCCAGCCGGACGACATCAACACGCCCAAGACGTGCGCTTCGACCATCGCAGTATCGCCGCAGCCGCTCACCATCCCGATCGGCACTCGGATGCTCGGGAGCTACTCGGTGTTCCCGTCAGGAGACAAGGGAGCCGGAGTATTCATTTGGGTGACGCTGCAACAGTCGCACTGACGGCACACACGCCGCGTCAGGTCTGCCGATCTGGCACGCCGGCCGCTTCCCTGCGGTCGGGCACGGTCGGTGCTCGCTATCCGTCGATTACCGGATCGCACCTGCCCTGGCACGAACGCTCCAGAGCGGGGAGTATGCGCCGGCGCCGAACGCGTCGGCGCTGCGGAGGCGTCCCCATGGTCGAACCGCTAGAGCCTCTCATCAAGGCATCGGACATGAAGTCGTTCGAGGGGATCGAGGGCGCATCGGTTCGGTTCGTTCGCCTTGACGAGCGCGGCCTGCCCGTGATCATCGGGCTGAGCACCTATGCGCCGGGCGTAGGTCCGAACGAGCACCGTCATCCGGAGCGTCAGGTCTTCGTCGTGTACGAAGGGCGAGGTGTCTACACGGTCGACGGTGTTGAAGTCGTCGCGGAAGCCGGGGACGTCGTGGTCGTCCCGCCCAACGCGCTGCATCGTTTCCGGGGCGATGGCGACGCGCCGCTCCGGCACGTGACCGTTTTCGAAACCCCTCCGGAAATGAAGCCGACGTAACAGCGCATCGCCGGAGTGGAACCGCGCCTCGACTGCCGTTAGGTATCCGGTCGGTCGGTGGGAGAGGCGACTTCTGAAAGCCACCGCGCAAGGTCATTCAGCATTGCCGGATAGACACCGTGGCCACCCTCGTATCGAACTGCGTACGCGCGAGCTCCCGAATCCTGAGTGAGATACATCCAAGCTCGATCGAGCAACTCATGCGGAATCATCGCATCGTCACTTCGATGAGCGAGGAACACATCCGTACCGACGAGACGTCCCGCGGGCGTCGCCACACCAGCATCGAACGGCAACGTTCCGCACAGCATCGCCGCTCCGACATATCGATCGGGGTGTACCAGCAACAAGCCGCCCGCAAACGCAGCCCCAGCACTGAAGCCCACGAGTACCACGCGCCGTCCCGCGGGAGCAACGGTATCGAGCCAATGCTCGAACCAGCGTGTCGTTTCCTCGAATGCGCGTCCCGCCGCGAACCAGTCGTAGCGACGACCGTTGACGTATGGAGCGCGCACGCTCGCGTACGACAGTTCGTTCGGTAGCGAAGGGACGAAGGCGATCATGTCGGCTTCGGTCTCGCCCCACCCGTGCAACATGACGATCAGTGGCGCGTGGAAGTCTTGCGCGCCACTCCACTCGATGGTTGGCCCTGCAAGCTGCGACAAGGATGTTGAAAGAGAGTCGATTACTTCCCGTCGAAGAAGTCGTCGTGCGCCTGGATGTCCTCAGGCAGATCCCACAGGTCGACCACCTTGCCGTCGCGAAGGCGGAGGATGTGCACCTCGTCCAGCGCGATCGACGCGCCGTCGGGACGGCTCGCGGTCTCATGGAGGACCACGGCGGCGTGGTCGTCGTCGGCGTAGATGCCCCTTATGTCGAGCGCCTGCGTGCCCGCGGTGAGCTCGAAGTTCTTGATCAGCGCCGCGGTGATCGCCTCGC
Organism: Acidimicrobiia bacterium; assembly: GCA_035563695.1. Taxonomy (GTDB): domain Bacteria; phylum Actinomycetota; class Acidimicrobiia; order IMCC26256; family PALSA-610; genus DATMUX01. The sequence goes on along the minus strand of DATMUX010000597.1, from coordinate 1,351 downwards.
GGCCCTTGTGGTCGCCGCTGTTGGGGCCATCGCCACCGAAGTGGAACACGCAGTCGTCGGCCAGATCGGCCAACGCCCCGTCGAGATCTCCCTTGGCGAACGACTCGTAGGCGTTGCGGACGATGGCGACGTTGGGATGCTCGGCCATGGCAGACTCCTTCTCCGGTCGGCCCCCGCCAGGCCAGCTCACGACCCTAGGTGCCGACATCGTCGAGCGCCAGAACCGCCGATCCGCCCGTCGCGCCAGCGGCTTGCCCTAGGGCCGCGATGTCTCACTCGAACGTGATGGGTGCGTGCGGCTGCTAGCTCGCGCCATCGTCGGGGCCGCGGCGGGGCCGCGAGAAGTCGCGAAACGGCAGGAAACCGGGAGAGCCGTGGGGGAGCGTTTTCGCAGGTCAGCGCATATATCCGCTGATGCGGCACGCGGCCCGACAACCTTGCCAAGGTTGGGGTCGCGGGTTCGAGTCCCGTCGTCCGCTCTCGATCGCAAGAGGTCTTGACATTCGGCCCTGTTGTCGCCGCCTCGACGAGTGGACATTCAATGGACGGTCGCGAGGAAGGACGTGCCATGAGCCCCACGTACGAGTACAAGTTCGTTCGAATCGGCGAGTACGGCGGGTCCGCGTTGTTCGGGGTGCGGGACAAGGACCGGAAGGGGTACGAGCACATCGTGCATGAACACGCGAAAGACGGCTGGCGTTTGGTGCAAATCTTCGCGCCTGGTGTCGCGGCCTTCGGCGCCGCGAGGTACTACGAGTTCATCTTCGAGCGGGAGATCGCCGAAGGGACTGCACCGGAGAGCCGCGCAGATCGCGCAGTCGCCTGACCTTGGCGACGTCGGAGATCGTCGCGATCGCGATGCCAGGACATGCGAAACGGTCAGTCGCCGCTGCAGAGCCAGTTTGGCCGTTAGTCGCCGCGGCTACCGCCGCCGTCACCGAAATGCGAGCTCGGTACAGAACTCGGCGCGGTTGACGTCGATACGGTCGGAGGCTTGCCGCCGTCATCGTCGCCTTGGTGGTCGTCGTCACCTTGGCCGTTGTCGTCGCACTCATGGTGCTGCGTGCCGGCGTGGTCTTCAGTATGGCCCTGGTCGCTCTCGCCGCCGCTTTGGCTGTCCACACGGACCGCGTCCTGTCCGATACCCGCACTGCCCGGACTGCCCTGGCCGTCTTCACCGTCGTGCTCCTGAACACACGGCACCGTCGTCGTCGGGCCGGCGACGGTCGTCGAGGTCGTATCGCTGTTGCCGACCGTCGTTGAGGTCGTGTCTTCGCTCGGCGTCGAGGTGTCCGACACCGACGTGGTGGGCGTCGTGTCGACCGTCGAGGTCGTGTCGCTGAACGCGGTC
>DATMUX010000596.1:0-2026 GCA_035563695.1 Acidimicrobiia bacterium | reverse complement strand
AGCAAGCGGACATGATCCTCCGCGCGTGCGACGAGTCGGTCGACGAGCCGCTCGATCGAGCGGACGTGCGGCGCCACTACGATGCCGTCGTCACCGGTGAGCTCGAACGGAGCACCGATCACGGCTAGGGAGTCGGCGTGGACATGAAGCTCGAGCTCGTCACGGTTCCCGTCACCGACGTCGACCGCGCCAAAGCCTTCTACGCCGACCAGGCCGGCTTCACCGTCGACGTCGACTTCCGCGCCGGCGACGAGTTCCGCGTCGTGCAGCTGACGCCGCCCGGATCTGCGTGCTCGATCGCGCTGATGCGAAACAACAATGCTGCCGGTTCGCTCCAGGGCTTGCACTTGATCGTCTCCGACATCGACGCGGCGCGCGCCGAGCTCTCCGGACGCGGCGCCGATGTCAGCGACCTCTTCCATTTCGAGTCCGGGGTGCAGCTTCCGGGACCCGATCCGCAACGCAGCGACTACGGCACGTTCTGTTCGTTCGCCGATCCCGACGGCAACGGCTGGCTTATCCAAGAGGTCGGGCGCACCAAGCCGCGTACGTGACCATTCGCGCTCGCCGGCCGTGGAGCGTGACGCCTACGGACTGGCGAGTTGCGACGCCGCGGGCAGATTCTGCGGCGTCGCAACCACGACGCCGTACGCGTACTTCGCGGTCGTCGGCACGCTGCAGTTGACGCTCCACAACACGAGCGGCGAGTTGCGCACCGGAACGAGGTGGCCGCCGTAGGTGAACTGGCACGGGCCGGCGACGGTCGTGGCAATACGGCCGGAATCGCTGTTGACCGCGCTCCACGGCCCGTTGGGGTTGGACGCATACCACGCGGTCACGTCGTCGCAGAGGATCTCGCAGCGCTTCGCCGAGAGGACGAAGCCGGCGCCGTACGGCACGACGTTGGCCGCGGCCGTCGGTCCCGGGTCGGCGTCGCCGGTGTCGGTCTGGAACTGCATCGGGACCACGGCCGACGCGTCGGTGCTCCAACCCGCCGGCGTGTTGAACTGCCATTGTCCGTCGAAGAGGTGCGCGCGCGTCGTGCGGGCCACGTACTGACGCGATTGGCCGTCCTGCCCGTAGAGGTACACCCAGTCAGGAGTGGCGACGATCGCCGTTCCCCAGTTGGTGCTGCCGCCGCCGCTCGGCATCGGGGCGGAGCTGCGGTACGCCAGGGTCCGCAGATCGAGTGTCACGAGCTCGGTCGATTCGACCTTGAAGTTGAAGCCCGCCGGCCCCGAGGTCGTCGTGACGCGCAGCGCGCTGACGCGCACGACGCCCGCAACCGGGTCGGCGAACCCCGACATCGGCCACAACCATTCGTTCGGCGAAGGGCGCGGAAGGTAATCGGCCGCGGCCGTGGTACCCCCCAGCCGGAAGTCGAAGCAGTTCCCCTGTTCGACCGCGGCCGTGTTCCGCAGTATGAAGAAGCCGGGCAACAGCGACGTGGCGTTGCTGTCGCCGACGAACGAGTCGCCGAACAGCCAGAGTCGTCGCCCGTCCTGCAGATCGACGGCGGGCGCGCCGTCGGCGCCGTCCCACAGCGGGCCGCGCGTATTCAGCACGGCCTGGTAATCGGCCGCCGTGCGCAGCTGCGCGCGGCAGACGAGTTGCGTCAGGCACGGCTGCGACGGCCCGGTGACGCAACTTCCGCCGGGGGCGAAGCCGAACGGGATCGTCCGGCCCGAACGCGTGATCAGCCGGTATCCGGCCGCCGCAGGATCCGCCACGGCGGCGGCAACGGGATCCGCGGGCGACGCGCCGTAGTTGCCGAGGTAGCGCGCATCGCCGAACGCGTACACCTGCCCGCCCTGCCGCACGATCCAATAGCCGCGGTTCGTCGGTGTCGCCGCGACACCGACGACGTCGGTCACGTGGATCCCGATCCCGGGCAAGCTCCCGAGGAACGGAGTGTCACCGAAGCTGAAGATGCCGCCGTCGCGGGCGAACATGCGGTAGCCGTTGCCGCTCGGGCTCGTCATGATCCCGACGATCGGCTGGCGCAATCCGAGGTTGGCGGCCGATC
>DATMUX010000595.1:0-13208 GCA_035563695.1 Acidimicrobiia bacterium | reverse complement strand
CCGCTCGAGCCGGCGGGTCAGCAGCGCGACCTGGGCGTCGGTCGCGCCCTTCTGCGGGCCGTACACGCGGGCCGCGTCGAGGAAGCCGGTTTCGACGTCGCACGCGACCGTCACGTCCAGCCCCTGCAAGGACCACCCCAGGCGCTCGACCGCGGCGAGACCGCCGTCGGTCGACGCGCTCCCGCCGACGGCGACGACGATGCGCGTGATGCCGGCGGCGCGCGCCGCGGCGATGAGTTCGCCGGTGCCGCGTGTGCTCGCCCGCAGCGGATCGTTGCGACCGGCGACGAGGGTGAGCCCGCTCGCGCGCGCCATCTCGACGATCCCGACGCCGCCGGGGAGCACGCCCCACTCCGCGTCGGTCGGATCGCCGAGCGGTCCCGTCACCTGCGCGACGCGGCGCGACCCGCCCCGCGCCACGAGCAACGTGTCGAGCGTGCCTTCACCTCCATCGGCCAGCGGAAGCTCCACGACGTCGTCGAAGCCCGCGCGCCGCAGACCGACCGCCATCGCGCGCGCCGCGTCCTCGGCCCGCAGGGAGCCGCGGAACTTGTCCGGACAAACGACGGCGCGCACCACACCGCATAGATTGGCCCGAGCCCCTCGCCCCCGTCGCCCCGGAGTACGCCGTGCTCGAACGCGTCCCGCTGCTGGACAAGCACCTCGACGACTACGCCGAGATCGTCGCGCCCGGGACCCTGGAGCGGATACGGGCCCTCGCCGAGCCTCTACGCGGTGCCCGCGTGCTCCATGTGAACGCCACGGCGTACGGCGGCGGGGTCGCCGAGCTCCTGGCAACCCACGTCGCGCTGCTGCGCGATGTCGGCATCGACGCGGAGTGGCACGTCATCCACGGCACCGACGAGTTCTTCGCCGTCACGAAGGCGGTCCACAACGCGTTCCAGGGAGCCGACGTCGAGTGGACGCCCCACATGGAGCACATCTATCTCGAGCGCGTCCTCGACAACGCGCTGCAGCTCGAAGGCAACTGGGACTTCGTCGTGATGCACGATCCGCAGCCGGTCGCGATGCGCGAGTACGCGCGCACGCGGGGCGTCGCCCACAACGGCGCGAAGTGGATCTGGCGGTGCCACATCGACCTCACCGATGCGCAGCCGCACATCTTCGAATTCTTCCGCCCGTTCATCGAGCAGTACGACGCGTCGGTGTGGACCATGCCGCAGTTCGTCCCCGCGTCGTTGCACATGGATCACATCGTGTTCGCGCCGCCGTGCATCGACCCGTTGTCGGTGAAGAACCTCGACCTGCCGACGCCCTTCGTCGACGAGATCGTCAAGCAGTACGGGGTGCGCCCGGCGGACCCGTTGATCGTGCAAGTGAGCCGGTTCGACCCGTGGAAGGACCCGATCGGCGTGATCGAGGCGTACCGGCTCGTGCGCGAGGAGTTCCCGCGCGCGCAACTCGTCCTGGCCGGATCGATGGCCACCGACGACCCCGAGGGGTTCCACTACTGGGAGCTCGCCGACGCGGCGCGCGGCGGCGACGCCGACGTGCACCTGCTGTCGAACATCCAGCAGGTAGGCAACGTGCAGATCAACGCGTTCCAGCGCAAGGCCGATGTCGTCGTGCAGAAGTCGCTGCGCGAGGGTTTCGGGTTGACGGTGAGCGAAGGGCTCTGGAAGGGTCGGCCGGTGGTCGGCGGCCGTTGCGGCGGCATCACGCTCCAGATCGACGACGGCGTGAACGGCTTCCTCGTCGACGACGTCGAGCTCGCGGCCGAGCGCATCGCCGACCTCCTGCGCGACCCGGAGCGAGCCGACCGGATGGGGGCCGCCGGGCGCGAGCACGTCCGGAGCGAGTTCCTGTCGACGCGCGAGCTCGAAGATTGGCTGCGACTGTTCGGCACACTGCGATGATCGTGCTGTCGCACCGCGGGCCGTATCGCTACGAGCGCGTGGACGACGCCGGTTTCCTGGCTCATCGCGGCGCGGGTGGCGTGATCAGCGCGCTCGGCCCGCTGCTCGCCGACAAGGCGGAGGCGACGTGGATCGCGGCCGCGATGTCGGACGACGATCGCGCCGCGATGCGGGCGGGCGCGACGCACGGTCTCGACATCGACGTCCGCCTGCTGGACCTCGATCCCGTGCAACACCGGTTGCACTACGACGTCGTCGCGAACGGCGCGCTGTGGTTCGTGCACCACGGGTTGTTCGATCGGACCCGCCGGCCTCGGTTCGACATTCACTTCCGCGACGCGTGGGACGCGTTCGTTGGCGTGAACGAGGTATTCACCGCGGCGGCCGACGAGTGTGCGGCGCCCGGCGATGTCGTGCTCGTGCAGGATTACCAGCTCGCGCTCGTGCCCGGGCAGCTGCGCACCCGCCGCCCCGACCTGCGCGTCGTGCACTTCACGCACACGCCGTTCGCCGGACCCGACGACATCGGCGTGCTGCCCGCCGACGTCGCCGCGGAGCTGTGCGCGTCGCTTGCGACGGGTCCGGCCGGGTTCCACACGCGGCGGTGGGCCGACGCGTACGGCCGGTCGGCGGCGGCCGTTCTCGGACCGGGAGCACCGGCGACCCCGCCGTTCGCCGCCAGCCTCGGTCCCGACGTGGCCGCGCTCGAGGAAGTCGGCGCATCCCGGGCGGCGCGCACTGCCGCGAGTGCGCTGGCCGACATCGTCGGCGAGCGGCTCGTCATCGCACGCACGGATCGCATCGAACCATCGAAGAACATCGTGCGCGGGTTCCTCGCCTACGACCGCTTGCTCGAGGCGCGTCCCGGACTGCGCGGCCGCGTCGTATTCGTCGCGATGGTCTACCCGTCGCGTCAGGGACTGGCCGAGTACCTCGCGTACGCGAACGAGGTCGAACAGACGGTCGCGCGCATCAACGAGCGCTGGGCAACGCGCGACTGGACTCCGGTCGTGCTCGACGACCGCGACGACTTCGCCCGATCGGTCGCCGGCCTGCAGCGCTACGACGTGCTCCTCGTCAACGCGTTGCGCGACGGCTTGAACCTCGTCGCTAAGGAAGGCCCGGTCGTGAACCGCCGCGACGGCGTGTTGTGCCTCTCGCCCGAAGCGGGCGCGTACGACGAGCTGAAGCCCGCGGCCCTGCCGGTGCATCCGTACGACATCGAGCAGTGCGCGGGCGCGCTCGAAACGGCACTGGCGATCCCGCTCGACGAGCGGGCCGCACGCGCCGCGTCGCTCCGCGACCTCGCCACGCGGCGCTCCCCCGCCCACTGGCTAGCCGATCTCGTCGGCCACGCGCGCGAGTAGCGCGACGAGCCCGGCCGGCCCGTCGACGACGACGTCGACCGCGCCGTCGAGCTCCGGTGGCGCCTCGGGCGAGTGCACCCCGATCCGCACGGCCCGCCCGATCGCGCCGTCGGCACACGATTGCGCGAGCGCGGCGAACGCAGGCAGATCGCCGGTGTCGTCGCCCGCGAACGCGGCCACGGCGTACCCGTCGACGAGCTCGCGGACCACGGCGCCCTTGTCGACCGCGATCGGCGGCCGCAGCTCGATCGCCTTGCGCGACCGGTAGACGTCGAGCCCGAGCCGCCGCGCGGTGTCCTCCCCCGCGGCGACGATCTCGGCGGCTCGATCCGGGGTCGGCCGCCAGTGCAACGTGACACTGATCCCGGCCTTGCGCTCCACCACGCCCGCGGGAAGGCGTGGCTCGAGCTCGTCGCCGGCCTCGGCAACCGCCCCGAGGTACGGCTCGACCCGCGGATCGACCCGGCGCTCGCCGTCGACGCGCCGCTCCATGCCGTACAACCCGACGAGCACCAGCCGCGGATCGGGCAGGTGCGCGGCCAGGAAGCCGACCGGGCGCCCGCTCACGATCCCGACGCGTCCGAGGCGACTCGCGAGCCGGTCCAAGACCGCTGTTGCTTCGGGCAGCGGCCGCGCGTCCTCGGGGCGTTCGACGATCGGTGCCAGCGAGCCGTCGAAGTCGGCGAGCACGGCCGTGCGCCCGGGCGTCTCCGTCAGCGCCGCGATCGTTGCATCGGCATCGAGCACGGTGCGACGCTACCCGTGTGGAGGAGACCGCGATGAAGGACGCCGCCCGCGCCACGATCGACGGCTCGCGTGACGTGATCGTCGCGCTGAGCCACCGTATCCACGCGCATCCCGAGCTGAAGTTCGAAGAGGAGCAGTCGAGCGCCTGGACCGCGGCCGCACTCTCGGACGCCGGGCTCGACGTCGACATGGGCATCTGCGAACTGCCGACCGCGTTCTCGTGCCGCGTCGGAGCCGGCCCGCTGCACCTGGCGATCTGCGCCGAGTACGACGCGCTGCCCGCGATCGGCCATGCCTGCGGTCACAACATCATCGCGGCGAGCGCGGTCGGTGCCGCGCTCGCGCTCGCGCCGCTCGTCGACGATCTCGGCATCACGCTCCACGTGCTCGGCACGCCCGCGGAGGAAGGCGGCGGCGGCAAGATCCTCATGCTGCAGCGGGGCGCGTTCGCCGGGGTGCACGCGGCGATGATGGTGCACCCGACGCCGCGCGAAGACCTCTACCCGCGTGTGTCGGCGGTCGCGCACATGCACGTCGCGTTCACCGGGCGCGAGTCACACGCGGCGATCGCACCCGAGCTCGGCGTGAACGCGGCCGACGCGTTCACGGTGTCGCAGGTCGCGATCGGCTTGCTGCGCCAGCATCTGCGGCGCACCGATCAGGTCCACGGCATCGTGGCGCACGGCGGCGATGCCGTGAACGTCGTCCCCGCGCACACCGAGGGCTTCTGGATGGCACGAGCGCGCACGCTCGACGAGCTCGACGACCTCCGGCCCCGGGTGGAGCACTGTTTCGAGGCGGGCGCGCTCGCCACCGGCGCGGCGCTCACGATCGCCGACGTGTGCCCGCCCTACGCGCACATGGAGCACGACCACGACATCGGCGAGCTGTTCCGCGCCAACGCGCTCGCGCTCGGCCGTCCGCCGTCGGAGGACGGTGCCGCGACGTTCTCGACCGACATGGGCAACGTCTCGCTCGCCATGCCGTCGATCCACCCGTGCGTCGCCATCGATACCGCCGGCGCGGTGAACCACCAGCCGGAGTTCGCCGCGGCCGCGGTCAACGCGTCCGCGGACCGGGCCGTCGCCGAGGGTGCGCTGGCCATGGCCTGGACCGCGATCGATGTCGCGACCGGACCGCTCCGCAACCGATTGCTGAACTGACTCAGGCGCCGACGACGACGACGCAGTCGTAGCTCGTCGCGAACGACGGCAGGCTCGAGGAGTAGTCGACGACCTTCACGGGGGTGCCGTTGCCGACCGCGACCGCGAGCGCCGTTGCCTCGCGCGTCAGGCCGGGCTTGCACATCACCGTGTCACCCGTTTGCTGGTGTCCGCTCCAGTCGTTCGCCTGACCCTGATTCGTGTAGCCGGCGCGCTGCAGCTGATTGTGCATGTTCCCGGCGCTGCCTGCTGCCGCGCCGCCGTTGAGGACGATCGTCTTCACCTGATCGGGTGTCTTCGCCGGCGCGGCCGCGACCGTGGTGACCGTCGTCGTGGTCGACTCGGCCGGGCGAGTCGTCGTCGTGGTCTTCGGCGCGACGGTCGTCGACGGCGCGGCGAGACCGGACTTGCCCGAGTCGACGTGCTGGAGCAGCAGCACGCCGATGATGATCGCCACACCGATGAGCAACGCACCCTTGGCCGCCGCGGCGGCTTCGCCGCGCGCGGCGCCTCCACCTCCCTTGGGGGAACGACTCATGGAGTCATTCTGCCCTGCGGGCGGCGCCTGAGTGCTCACCGGGAGCCGGGATCGGCCCGCCGGCCCTCGACGCGCGCGCGTCGGGCCTGATCGCGGCGCCGGCGCAGCCGCAACACCGTCAGCGGGTCGTACTCCATCGCCTCGGGTCGCTCGACGAGAAGTTGCAGCGTCCGGTAGTAGCTGCTCGCGGAGATCGAGAACTGCGCTCGTATCTCGTCGTTCTTGCGGCCGGGAAGGAGCCACCAACCGCTCTCGAAGTCGATCACTGCGCGCTCGTATGCAGACAGCTCTGCCGGCTCGATCGACTGCATTGGAGAATGATCCTGTCTCGTCCGCGCGCCGATTACAAGCATTTCGGGTGTCGCGCGCACCGAGCGCCCGAACTCGTACACGCGACCGGAGCCGGATGTCGGATTCGAACCGACGACCTGCTGATTACAAATCAGCTGCTCTGCCAGCTGAGCTAATCCGGCGTGACGCATGTGCCAGACGAGCTGGCACTTCGTGCAATACCGTCATGCAGCGTAGAGCAGGTGACGGGCCGGCCGTCGTTGCGGTGGGACGAATGGACGCGGCTCGCGTCCCGACCTGCCGCGCGTCGCCGCCGTACTGTGCGTCGATGGCATCGACGGATCCGCCGGTCTCGGGCTCACGCGTGGGACTCGGCGAGGTCTTGGTGCAATGGGCCCGTATCGGTTGCACCGGATTCGGTGGACCGCCCACGCACATCGCATTGCTGCGCCGGCTGTGCGTCGACCGCAAGGACTGGATCGACGCCACGACCTTCGAGGACGCGATCGCGGCGTGCAACCTCTTGCCGGGTCCGGCGTCGACCCAACTCGCGATTCTGTGCGCGTGGACGGTCGCGGGCCCCGCGGGCGCAATCGCCGGCGGGATCGCGTTCATCGCGCCCGGCTTGATCGTCATCCTGGGACTGGCGGCCGTCTTCCTCGCCGCGTCGCCACCGACGTGGGTGCTCGGCGCGGGCGCCGGAGCGGGTGCGGCAGTCGCGGCGGTCGCGGTGCACGCGGGAACCGGGTTGCTCCCGGGAAGTTGGGCGCGAGCCGCGGTCCACGGCCGATGGATCGCGTACGCGGTACTCGGCGGCGTCGCCGCGGCAACGGTCGGGCCCTGGTTGGTGGTCGTGCTGTTGGGCTGCGGCGTGATCGAGCTCGGCGCGCGTCGGTTCGGGAGGGACGGCCGCCTCGGCGGCTACGTCGGACCGTGGATGGTCGGCGTGACCGCGGCGGGCGGCGGCGTGCTCGCCCTCGTGTGGGTCGCGTTCAAGGTCGGCGCGCTCTCGTACGGAGGCGGCTTCGTCATCATTCCGATGATGCAGCACGACGCGGTGCAGCACTACCACTGGATGACGAACAGCCAGTTCCTCGACGCGGTCGCGCTCGGTCAGGTCACGCCGGGGCCGGTCGTGCAAACCGTCGCCGTCGTCGGCTACGCGGCCGCGGGTCTTGCCGGCGGTGTGTTGGCCGCGTTCGTCGCGTTCTCGCCGTCGTTCGTCTTCGTGCTCACGGGCGCACGACACTTCCAGACTCTTCGCCGCAGCACCGCCGCCCGTGCGTTCCTCGACGGTGCGGGACCCGCCGCCATCGGCGCGATCCTGGGCGTTGCCATCCCTCTGACGCTGGCCCTGGGAGTGGCGTGGCAGTACGCGGTGCTCGCCGGTGCAGCGGCATTGCTGTTCGTGTTCCGCCGCAGCGTCGTCACGACGCTCCTCCTCGCCGCGTTCGCCGGCATCGTCATCGTCCAGCTCGGCGCGCCACTTCCCTGAGATACCCGCCTACCGCCGCGGCTCGTCGTAGTGTTCGGGTGTGTCGAAGCTGCGGATTCGGCCGCTGACGATCGTGTTGATCGTGGTCGCCGCCATCTTCGTGGTGGCGGGCATCGTGTACTTCGTGCGGCCCGCGAACGATCTTCCGTCGTTCATGCCCGGCCATGCGGCCGGCTCGACGAAACATCACGACAAGCACGGGATCGCGATGTTCGCGATTGCCGCCGTTGCGCTCATTGGTGCGTGGTTCACCACCGCGCCCGAACGCGACCAATCCTGATCGATCGCGCGCTCTCGACTAGGCCCGGCGCCGGCGCGCCACCTCGAAGCAGGCGAGCGTCGCGGCGGCCGCGACGTTCAAGGACGCGACGCGGCCCGCCATCGGGATGCGCACCAGCACATCGCACCGCTCGCGCGTGAGCCGGGCCAGGCCGCGGCCCTCCGCCCCGAGCACGAGCACGATCGGCTGGTCGGCGAGATCGAGCTCGAAGAGCGTGCGGTCGCCGCGCTCGTCGAGCCCGACGGTCCAGCATCCGGCGCGCGCCGCTCGGTCGAGCGCCGCGGGGATCCCCCCGACGACGGCGATCGGCAGGTGCTCGATCGCGCCGGCCGCGGCCTTCGCGACGACGGGCGTCACGCGAGCGGCGCGCTGGCGCGGGACGACGATCCCGGTCGCGCCCGCGGTCTCGGCCGAGCGCAGGATCGCGCCGAAGTTGCGAGGATCGGTCACGCCGTCGAGCGCGACAAGGAACGCGTCGCGCGCGGCGAGCAGGTCGTCGAGGTCGGCGGCGCGCAACGGAGCCGCGAGCGCAACGACACCCTGGTGCACATCGCTGCGCGCGCGCTGCTCGATCTGCTCGGCCGCCACGATCTTCACGACCGCGCCCGCGCGCTCCTCGATCTCGGCGAGCGTCGGGTCGCGCGTCGCCGCGCTCGACACGTAGACCGCCTTCACCCGCCGGTGCCCGGCGCGCAGCAGCTCGAGCACCGCGCGTCGGCCTTCGACCTGCTCGCCCCCGAGGTCGGACGGCGGCCGGCTCACGCCCGGCGCCAGACCGGGCCTTGCGCGGTGTCCTCGAGCACGATGCCTCGCCCGGCCAACGTCTCGCGGATGCGGTCGGCCTCGGTCCAGTCCTTCGCCTGCCGCGCGTCCTCGCGCGCCGCGATGAGCGCGTCGATCTCCGCGTCGGCCGCAGGGACCTCGTCGCGGATCTCGATCCCGAGCACCCCGGCGAGCTCGCGCACGGTCGCGACGAACCGCGCCGCGGTCTCGGGCCGACCGTCGTCGATCGCCGCGTTGGCGTCGCGGACGAGCTCGAACACGTACGCGAGGCCCGCGGGGGTGTCGAAGTCGTCGTCCATCAGCTCCCGGAACACGGCCACGTCGCCGGTCTCCGACGCCGGGAGCTGCTCGAGCCGGGCCCGCCGAACGAGCGCGTCGAGGCGCGCCACGGCCTTGGCCGCGTCGGACAGCTCCTTCTCGCCGATCTCCATCTGGCGCCGGTAGTGGGTCTGCAACACGAGCAGCCGGAACGCGCGCGGGTCGGGGTCGAGCACGTCGGCGAGCGTCACGAAGTTGCCGAGCGACTTCGACATCTTCTCGCCCGCGACGTTCAGCATGCCGTTGTGCAGCCAGTAGTGCGCGAACTCGTGACCGGCGCCGGCGGCCTGCGCGAGCTCGTTCTCGTGGTGCGGGAACACGAGATCGCTGCCGCCGCCGTGGATGTCGAAGCCGTCGCCCAGGATCTTCAACGACATCGCCGAGCATTCGATGTGCCAGCCCGGGCGGCCCTTGCCCCACGGGGAATCCCACGACGGCTCGCCCGGCTTCGCCGCTTTCCACAACGCGAAGTCCTGCGGCGAGCGCTTGCGCTCGTCGACGTCGACGCGCGCACCCTCGCCTTCGAGCCGATCCTCGAGACTCCGGTGCGACAGCGCGCCGTAGCTCGCGAGGGTGTCGACCTCGAAGTAGACACCCTGGCCTTCGACGACGTACGCGTGACCACATGTAATCAGCTCCGCGATCATCGCAATCATCTCGTCGATCCAGCCGGTGGCGTGCGGCTCCTCGTCGGGATGCATGACGTTCAGGGCATCGAAGTCGCGCCGGAACACGTCGGCGTACCGCCGGGCGATCTCCGGCTCGGTGCTGCCCTCCTCCTGCGCGCGGGCGATGATCTTGTCCTCGACGTCGGTGACGTTGCTGACGTACGTGACGTCGTATCCCCGCCAGATCAGATAACGGCGGATCGTGTCGAAGACGATCTCCTTGCGCCCGTGCCCGAGATGGGGAACGTCGTACGGCGTCGGCCCGCACACGTACATCGACACCCGTCCCTCGACGCGCGGCACGAAGTCGACCTTCGCCCGCCGAGCGGTGTCGTAGAGGCGCAACATCCCGATGAGGCTAGTTGCACCGCGCGCGAGCCGACGTGGGATTCACGGCCGGACCATCAGCCGCGCGACAGGTGCGCGACGGCCCACACCGCGATGCCCTCGGACCGGCCGATCGCGCCGAGCCCTTCGGCGCGCTTCGGACGGACGGCCGCGGCGATGCCCCGCCCCATCGGCTCTCGCGCCTTGGCGAGCGCGTCGACGAGGTTCTGCACCATCTGGTCGATGTGGGGCGCGAGGCGCGGCGTCTCCGCGGCGATCACGACGTCGACGTTGTCGACCCACCAACCGGAGCGGCGCACCTGCTCGGCGACGTGCGCGAGCAACGCCATCGAATCGGCGTTGCGATACTGCTCGTCGGTCGCGGGGAACAGCGTCCCGAGATCGGGCAGACCGGCCGGACCGAGGATCGCGTCGGCGACCGCGTGCGCGACCGCGTCGCCGTCGGAGTGGCCGGCGAGCCGCGGCGCGCCGGCGATCCGCACGCCGCCGAGTACCAGCGGCGGCGCGTCGCCGAAGGGATGGACGTCGAAGCCGAGACCACTTCGACTCCTCACGCGCGGGCTCCTTCGATCAGGGCCTGCGCGAGCTCGAGATCGTCGACCAGCGTGAGCTTCAGGTTGCGGCGCTCGCCTTCGACCACGGCGACGGTTCCACCGGCCGCCTCGACGAGCGCGGCGTCGTCGGTGTCGACGCCGGCCGATGCGTGCGCGGCGCGCAACGCCGCGGCACGAAAGGCTTGGGGTGTCTGCACCGACACCAGCCCGTCGCGCGACACCGTCTCGACGACGCGGCCGTCGCGCACGCGCTTGACGGTGTCGGCCACCGCGATCGCCGGGACCGCGGCGTCGGCTCCGCCCTCGGCGACCGCGCCGATCACCATCGCGAACAGCCGGCGCGACGCGAGCGGCCGCGCCGCGTCGTGGACGACGACGATGCCGGCCGACTCGGGTACGCACGCCAGCCCCGCGCGCACGGAGTCGGAGCGGGTCGCGCCGCCCACGGCGGTGCGCACTCCCGCCGGCGGGTCCCACTGCGCGTCCGCGGGGAGCACGACCACGACACCGTCGCACGACTCCTGCGCCACCCCGACCGCCCGGTCGAGGACGCTCGCGCCGCCGAGGCGCACGAATTGCTTGGCCGCGCCGAACCGCGTGCCGCCGCCGGCCGCGACGACGATCGCCCAGGTTTCGCTGCGCACGGTGACAGTCTGGTCTAGTTGTCGTCGAGACGGGCGAACAGCAGCCGGCCCGCCGACGTCGGCACGACCGACGTCACCTGCAGCACGACCTCCGGACCACCCACCAGCTCGCCACCGCCGTTGACGACGACCATCGACCCGTCGTCGAGATGGCCCACGCCCTGCCCGGGCTCTTTGCCTTCGCGCGTCAGCGCGACGCGTACGAAGTCACCGGGACCGATGCTCGGGGTGAGCTCCTGTGCGAGCTTGCGCAGGTTCGTGGTAGGCACACCTTGCAGCGCGGCATTGCGGGCGAGCGGACCGTCGTTCGTGAGCAAGCGGAGTTGCAGGCGGCGGGCGAGCGCAATGAGCTTCGCGTCGACTTCGGGATGCTCGGGGAGTTCGTCGTCGAGCACGTACAGCCGCAGATCGCCGTCGGCGCGCAACGCGTCGAGCGTCTCGAGCCCGCGCCGCGCCCGCCTGCGCTTCACGTCGTCGGCGGAGTCCGCGAAGCCTTGTACCTCGTCGAGCACGAAGCGGGCGACCATCAGGTCACCGCTGAGCACCCCCGCACGCGCGAGCGGCAGCAGCTGGCCGTCCATCACCACCGACGAGTCGACGAGGAGACCGTCGCGGGCGTCGAAGGCCTGCGCGCGCACCAGCGGCCGCGTCGACAGCCCGAGCATCTCGAGCACCGCCTCACTCTGGCGCGCCACGATGCGGTAGCCGGTGTAGCCGAGCAACCACGACGTGAGCCCGATCAGCGACGCGGCGAAGGGGACGGGGACGAACAGCGCCACCGGGAGCATGATCACGAGCGCCAGGGCCGAGCCGACGATCGCCCCGAGCGTCCCGGCCACGAAACGCGCCGGCGACCGGCGGTCGACGCGCCGCTCGACCGCGCCCAGCGCCCGGTCGAGGACGCGGCCGAGGATCCCCCCGGTGACGTACCCGAACAGGCCGCCGAGCATGGCGCCCAGGCCCTGCGCGTCGGTACCGAGGGCGCGCGCCGTCCAGAATCCGGCCGCGATCCCGATCAGGAACACGAAGAATCGGACACCCTCGACGAACATCGCTGGTCTCATCGGCCTCCGGGCGGGCTCCTTGACCACGCCGGCGCCGCGAAGGTCTCAGGCTCCCCGGCAAATGCGCCGATGTGAAGTGTGACGTAGGACACATCGGGCGGTTCCGAGTGGGCTCGGACGGCCGCCCGCGGACAGAGGATTGGGCGCCATGGCGGCACGTACGCCCGTGCTCGACAAGACCGATCTCTTCGGCACGCTGCCCCCCGAGCTGCTCGAACAGCTGCGCGGCCGTACCGCGCTGGCGCGCTACCGGCGGGGCGACTCGATCTTCGACAAGGGTGACCCCGCGACCCATCTCTTCGTGGTGTTCTCGGGCCGGGTCGCGATCGTGGCCAAGGCCGCCGACGGGCGGGAGTCGGTGCTCACGGTGCTCGGTCCCGGTGCGTTGTTCGGCGAGATGTCGATGTTCGACGGCGGCGTGCGTTCGGCCCACGCCCGCGCGCTGACAACGGTCCACGTGATCGCGGTCGAGTTCGACGACGTACGCGAGGTGCTCGCCACCCGCCCGGAGGTGCTCTGGGCCGTCGTGCGTATCCTCGCCCGCCGCCTGCGTGCAACCGACGAGGCGTTGTCGGACGCGATGTTCCTCGACGTGACCGGCCGTACTGCCAAGCGGTTGCTCGAGCTCGCCGACGGCGAGGACGACTTCCGCATGCCGCTCACGCAAGAGGAGCTCGCCGGGATGGTGGGCGCTTCCCGGGAACGCGTGAACAAGGCGATCGCGTTGTTCGTCAAGCTGGGCTGGCTCGAGATCTCGGGCCGCAGCCGCTACCGCATCGTCAACCGCGAAGAGCTCGAGATCCGCGCCACGATCTGAAGCACCCCACCGGTCGACGATCTCAGGGCAGTACCCACTCCAAGGCGCGCCGCCACGCGGCGGCCGCGTCGTCGGCCCGGTGCACGTCGCGTTCGGGATCGTGGACGAACCCGTGCTCTGCGCCCTCGACGAGGACGATCTCGCAGTCGTTGCGATCCGCCCACGCGGCGCGCAGGGCCTCGATGTCGGCCGCGGGCGTCCACGGGTCGTTCGTGCCGAAGAACGCGAGCGTCGGGCACATCTGCGCCGCGACC
>DATMUX010000594.1:0-10100 GCA_035563695.1 Acidimicrobiia bacterium | reverse complement strand
TCTTCGTCGTCGGCTCCTTCGGCGACGTACCGGCGGTATCGAGCCGCTCGACGTCGAGCACGAGCCGTTCGACCGGCGGGCCGGTGATCTCCGTGCGCGGCTGCACGCGGGTGATGGCGTGCAGCTCGATCGACGCACGGGGCGGGATCCCGAAGGCCGACCACACGTCGGTGATGGTGGGCGCGCCCGCCTCGGCCGGCAACGCGAACTCCACGACGATCGGTTCGCCGTCGGGGTCGTCGTGGCCGGTCGCGACGCGATCGAAGGGCGGCACCGGCAGCTGCTCGACGATCCGGCCGAGCAGGCGGTGCTCCTCGCGCACGTCCTTGGCGCGCGCCGTCACGAGATAGCGCAAACGGTAGAAACGTGCCGGGACCAGACGGCCGACACGTTTTCCGTCCTGCCAGATGTCCTCGTCGTCGTTGCCCCGGCGGTCCATCTCCTCGCGCACGTCGTACAGCAGCAGGCTCACGACGGCGTCGCGGCCGGTCGACGCCTCGGGAGGTGATTCGAACGCGACCGTGACCTTTTCGCCCTGCAACGCATCGCGCAGGATCGCTTCGAGGTAGTCGTCGACCGGCGCGATCATCGGAGGCAGTCAACCGGGTCGGCGCGCGCTCCCGACTTCCCGAACGCACTACCTCATCATGCACTTCTCGGAGAGCGATCGTGCGAATTCTTGCTACCGAGTGCGCGCGACGGCGTGCCCCGAAATGCCGACCGAAAGGGCGTGCACGGACCACGCTCGGCGCGGCATGTTGCCGAACCCGGAACCCGACCGACCAGCGGGAGCTGTCGCATGCCCAATTATCTTTCCCCCGGCGTCTATGTCGAAGAGGTGTCGTCCGGATCGAAGCCGATCGAAGGCGTTGGCACCGCCGTCGCGGCTTTCGTCGGATTCGCCGAGACCGGACCCGTCAACGAGCCCACACTGGTGACGAACTGGACCCAGTTCACCCAGAACTTCGGTGAGTTCGTCGAGGGCTCCTACCTCGCGCACGCCGTGTACGGCTACTTCCTGAACGGCGGTGGCTCGGCGTACGTCGTCCGCATCGGTGCCGAAGACGGCAACGGCGCGCGCGTGGCACGCGCCGAGCTCCCGGCGGGTGACGACTCGGGCAAGGCGCCGTTCTCGGTGAAGGCGCTCCAAGGCGGCGCCGCCGGTGACGACATCACCGTCGAGATCGCCGACCCGTCCGAGCCCGGCGACGACAAGTTCAAGCTCGTCGTGCGGCGCGGCGGCCGAATCGAGGAGACCTTCGACAACGTCTCCATGAAGAAGGGTGCCGACAACGTCGTCACGAAAGTGAAGGCCGAGTCGAAGCTCATCTCGCTCGAGGAGCTGGTGAAGACCGGCGCAGTCGTGCCGAGGAAGGGCCAGGTGCCGCTCAGCGGCGGTGGCGCGCCCGTACAGGTCCGGGTCTCGGCCAGCGACTACGTCGGCAGCGCCGCCGACCGCACCGGGTTCGCCGGGCTCGAGGCAGTCGACGAGGTCACGATGCTGTCGGTTCCCGACGCCATGGCCGCGTACGAGCAGGGTGTGCTCGACGACGAAGGTCTCAAGGCCGTGCAGCTCGCGATGATCGCCCACTGCGAGCAGATGGGCGACCGCGTCGCGATCCTCGACGCGCCGCCCGGGTTGAACGCCCAGAAGGTGAAGACGTGGCGCGTCGACGGTGCGGGCTACGACTCGAAGTACGCAACGCTCTACTGGCCGTGGATCAAGGTCATGGACCCGCTCCAGGGCAAGCCGATCTTCATGCCGCCGAGCGGTCACGTCGCCGGCATCTGGGCCCGCAACGACGACACCCGCGGCGTGCACAAGGCTCCCGCGAACGAGGTGATCCGCGGCTGCATCTCGCTCGAGACGCAGATCACCAAGGGCGAGCACGACCAGCTGAACCCGGTGGCCGTCAATTGCATCCGGTCGTTCCCCGGCCAGGGCATCCGCATCTGGGGCGCGCGCACGCTGTCGAGCGACCCCGAGTGGCGCTACCTGAACGTGCGGCGTCTGTTCAACTTCATCGAGGAATCCATCCTGCAGGGCACGAACTGGGTCGTGTTCGAACCGAACGACCCGAAGCTCTGGGACAGCGTCAAGCGCACCGTCACGATGTTCCTGCGGCGGGTCTGGCGCGACGGCGCACTGTTCGGGCGTACCCCCGCCGAGGCGTTCTTCGTGAAGTGCGACGAGGAGAACAACCCACCCGAGAATCGTGACGCGGGGATCCTCACCGTCGAGATCGGCGTGTCGCCCGTGAAGCCCGCCGAGTTCGTCGTGTTCCGCATCTCGCAGTTCGCGGGCGGCGCCGGTTTGGAAGAGTAGGAGCAAACAATGACGGCAGGCACTCAAGATGCCATTACCGCGGCCCGGTTCTCGATCACGATCGACGGGTACGAGATTGCGTCGTTCTCGGAGCTCCAGGGCATCACGACCTCGGTCGAGGTCGTCGATCAGATGGAGTCTTCCGACAAGGAGATCATCCTCAAGAAGCTTCCCGGGAAGCGCAACCCACCGACCATCGTGCTCAAGCGCGGCAAGAACACCAGCATGGAGCTGTGGTCGTGGCACGAGGCGGTGCTGGCAGGCGACATGATGGCGGCGCGGCGCAGCTGCTCCTTGGTCATGTACTCGGCCGACGGCCGGCCGGTGGCGCGTTATCACATGGAGCACGCGTGGCCCGCCAAGATCGAGATCGGCGCGCTGAAGGCGGGCGCGAGCGAGGTGCTGATGGAGACGGTCACGCTCGTGTGTGAGCACATCCAACGGGTGGCGCCGTGACGGCACCGGACCTCGACGCCGCGCCGCGGTTGCAGACGGAGTACCGCTTCGTCTTGCCGCGCGGCTATGTCGATGGCAACGGCACGGTGCATCGCGAAGGGGTCATGCGTCTCGCGACGGCGCGCGACGAGATCATGCCCCAGAGCGATTACCGGGTGCGCGAGAACCCCGCATACCTCACCGTCTTGTTGCTGACACGGACGGTCACCAAGCTCGGCACGCTGCACGAGGTCGATTCGTACGTCATAGAGAACCTGTTCTCGTCCGACCTCGCGTTCTTGCAGGACCTGTACCGGCGGATCAACCAAGAGGGTCACTCCGAGGCGGCGGTGACCTGTCCCAAGTGCGGCAACGAGTTCACGGTCGATCTGGCCGGTGGTGCCCCGGGGGAATCGTGACGTACGCGGCCGACCGTCTCTACGAGGAAGTCGCGTACCTCGGGTACTACCTGCACTGGTCCCTCGACGAGATCCTGAGCCTCGAGCACCCGATGCGCCAGCGCTTCGTCGAAGAGGTCGGCAAGATCAACACGCAGATCGGCGAGTGATGACGCCATGCGCTGGCCCCGACGACGCAAATCCCGATCCGCACCGACCGGGCATCACGTAGTCGGCATCGCGTCGCCGCCCGCGCGCCGTCCGGTCGAGCACGCGTGGCGTCACGTTCCCGCGCTCGCGCCGCTCATCACGCGCGCCGACCTGCGCGTCGCCGATCCCCTCGGCTTCGGTCACGGCGTGGCCGGCTCGCAGTCGCTGACCACCCGGGTCGCCGCGCCCGCGGCGCACGATCCGCACCTCGCCGGCCTCGTCCACCTGCACGCGCGCCCGCAGGTGCCGCTCGTGGTCCCGACCGAGCTGGTGCTGCCCGACACCGGGACCTACGAGCTGCCGCTGCCGCCGCGCATCAAGCCCCGACCCGTACCGGTGGTTGCCGCACCTGCGCCCGGGATGGACCTCGTGCACGCGACCCTGCCCGCGGTCGAGATCGACGACGACTTCGGCGACGACGACCTCGGCTTCGGCTCCGACGGACCGGGTCCGCCCTTCGAGCCGCCGCCCGTGCCGCCTACGCCGCCCGCGCCGCCGGAGGCGACCATCGAGTCGCCACCGGAGCGCACGACGCGCATCTTCCGACCCCGGCGTCTCGGGCTCGGCGACCCGCTGCCGCCGGGCCAACGCCCCGGCGACCGGCCCGAGTCGACGCCCGAGACCCGCGACGAGCCCGATGTCGCGCCGTCCGGCCCGAGCGCGCGCCAGGAAGCATTCAACGAGGCCATCGACGCCGCGATCCGCGAGGAGTCCGAGCGGCGCGCTCGATCCGAACCGGTTCCCGACGACCTGCGGGCGACGTTGAGCACCGCGTTCGGGACCGCGGTGGGCACGCGGCCCTTGCATCGCGGCCCGGATGTCACCCGCCGTGCGCAACAGATCGGCGCGCGCGCTTTCACCGAGCACGAAGAGGTCTACGTCTCGGACGACGTCGGTCCGCTCGCCCAGACCGAAGCGCGCGCCACGATCGCACACGAGCTCACGCACGTCGCGCAGCAGTGGACGCTCGGCACCGCGTTGCCCGACGAGCACACGGTCGCGGGCCGCCGCCTCGAAGCCGCGGCGCGTTCGGTCGAGGACTATGTCCGCGGCACGCCCGACGCACCCCGCCCGACGCCCGACCTGTTGCATCCCGACCGCGTGCCGCGCGGATCGTCGGGCGTCCTCGCACCCGAGGACTACGCCCGCCAGGTTGCCGACGAGCTGGTCGCGCGCGGGCTCGCACATCGCGACGGTGCGGGCGACCTGGTCGCCGGGCCGCAGCCGCCGGCCACATCGTCGGACGCGGGCGTGCAACGCCAGCCGACGGGGACGGCGACGCCAGCGGCGCAACACGTCGACCACGGCTTCTTCGACAACCTCGGGCGCGAGCTGCAAGGCATGGTGCTCGACGAATGGAGCCTCAGCGCCGACGACCAGCGGCGCATCGAGATGGAACAAGAGATCGACGCGCGCGCCGACCACTACCTGCGCGGTCAGAACGCGTTCATCGACGAGGACAACGCGCACCTGGCCGCGGGAGCCGAACCCCGTCCGCATCTCACGGAGATCTCGAACACCACGCGCGCCCAGATCCGCGAGCAGGTCGAGCACGAGTACGCCGCGCAAGACCGGCAACGCGCCGACCGCCTCGGCGCACACGGTGGCGCGGGCGGCGCGGCCGCGCACGGCGGACCGGGTGGCGCCGCCGCCGCGACGGGCGGTACTGCCGCGGGGACACATCCCGGCGGAGGCACCGGCACGGGCGCCGCGGCCGGCACGGGAGCGGGCGGAGGCACGGCGACGGGTGCGCACGGCACCGGCCAGGCGCAGGGGATCCACTCCTTCGGTGACATCGGCCGGCAGATGTCGCGCGACTACGCCGATCTGACTCTCGGCATGTGGGGGCTCGACCTCGCGACGGTCGAACGCCAGGACCAGGGTCACGGAACCGGCGGGGCCGGCGGTCCGCAGGCCGCGACCGCCGCCGCCCCGGCCGCCGGGCATGACGCGCACCACGACGCCGCCGCGGCCGGACACACCGCAGCGGTCGCCGGTGCCGCCGCCGCGGCGCACCACGGCGCATCGGGAACACAGACGTTCGCCGACACCCACTCGTTCGCCCACCTCGAAGACCACGAGGTCGAGGAGCTCGTGCGACGCGTCTACGCGCGGCTGCGCACGGAACTCCGCAATGAACTACTCGTCGATCGCGAGCGCGCCGGAATGCTCGCCGATTTTCGCTGAACTGACCGGGAGGAACAATGCCGCTTTCCGATACCACCAAGATCGGTCTCGCCAATCGATTCAAGGTGAAGATCGACAACGGAACCTACGACCTCGGAAGCTGGGCCAAGGTCGACGGGCTCGAAGTGACGTGGGATCTCGCCGAATACCGCGCCGGCGACGGAGGCAACAACCGCTGGTACTTCCCCGGCAACACGAAGTACCAGACGATCAAGCTGACACGCGCGGCGTGCGAGGACACCAAGAAGGTGAAGGAGTGGCTGACCGACACATCCTTCAAGCACAAGCCGCAGGCGGGCACGATCACCCTGTTCGACTCGAACGTCGAAGAGGTCATGAGCTGGGATCTGAAAGCCGTCGTCCCCGCGCACTGGAAGATCGAGGGCTTCGACGCGGGCGCGAGCAAGATCGCGCAGGAGACGCTCGAACTGACCCACGCCGGCTTCCTCGACGACGAGATCTCGTACTGAACCGAAGCGTACGGACGCAACCATGACCCTCGCACAAGACACGCAGCTCGGCCTTCAGAACCGGTTCAAGGTGGTGGTCGACGGCATCGACCTGGGCGGATGGACGCAATGCAAGGGGCTCAAGGTCAGCTTCAATCTGGAGAAGATCAAGTCGGGCGGCGAGCACGACCACATGTACTACCTCCCGGGGCACGTGGAGTACTCGACGATCACGCTCGTGCGGGCGATGAACTCGATCGACGCGCCCAAAGTCATGCAGTGGCTGTCATCGAGGCTCGGAAGCTTCACCGGAGGCACCGCACAGATCACCCTGCTCGACGCCATGGTCAAGCCCGTGCACACGTGGTCATTGCGCAACGTGTTCCCGATGTCGTGGACCGGGCCCGAGATGAACGCGAAGACCTCTGACATCGCGACCGAGGTCCTCGAGCTCGCGCACGAGGGGTTCCTGTAGGAGGGCACTGTGGCCAAGGCGATGTTGATCTGCAAGCTGCCGCCCGCGTCGGTCGAGTTCGACTTCAACCCCGAACAGATCACGATGACGCGCCAGACGAACTCGACGCAGCGGGGGAGCGCGAGCACCCAGGGCGCCTCGTCGGGGAGTACCGGCAGCATCCTGCGCGGAAGTCCTCAGTCGAAGCTCACGATGACGGTCCAGCTCTACGGGACCGACACGAAGTCGCGCTGCGACACGCTGCTCGACTGGATGAATCCCGGCGGTGGCTTGCTCAGCCGCGCGATCGGCGCGGTGATGTCTGCCCTCGGAGCGCCCAACCTCACGTCGGGACTGCCGCGGCTGATGTTCATCTGGGGTCCGCCCGGCGCGGCATTCACCTACGAATGCACCCTCGCCGGCGCCGACGTGACGTACAAGCGGTTCGATCCGAGCGGTGCGCCGCTGCGCGCCGACGTCAAGCTCACGCTGCAGGAACAGCCGAGCTTGTTGTCACTCCTGCCGACGAACCCGACGTCGGGCGGCCTCCCGGGCCGTCACGTGCACATCGTGAGCGAAGGCGAGAACCTCCAGACGATCTCGACGGCGGCGTACGGGCACCCCGCTCATTGGCGCTCGATTGCCGACGTCAACGGCATCGACGATCCGACGCGCGTGCATCCCGGCCGCCGGCTGTTCCTCCCGAACCCCGGCGAGCTGTACGAGGGGGCGCGTTCCTGATGGTGTCGATCGGAGGTTCACTCGGCGGGTCGATTGGCGGCGCGCTCGGGGGCGGGCTCGGCGCCGCCACGGCGACGGTGCGCGCCACCATCAAGGTCGGCATGATGGGCATGCCGCTGCGTCCCGACATCGAGCCGCTCGTGCAGCGGGTCGTCGTCGACAACCATGTGCACCTGCCCGACATGTTCGAGATCACCTTCCTCGACGAGTCGGGCAGCGTGGTGGACGACGCGAACCTCAGCATCGGCACCGAGGTCGCGATCTTCGGCGGCGCGGCCGACAGTCAGTCGGCCGACAAGCTGATCGACGGTGAGGTCACGTCGATCGAAGCGATCTGCGAGAACCTCTTCATCTACACGGTCGTGCGCGGCTACGAAAAGGCGCATCGCCTGCAGCGCGCGCGCCGGTCGCGCACGTTCGTCGACATGACCGACTCGGCCATCGCGCGGCAGATCGCCAGTGACGCCGGGCTCGACACCGGGACGATCGACAGCACCAACACGTCGCACAATCACGTGGCCCAGGTCGCGCAGACCGATTGGGAGTTCCTCAAGCAGCGCGCGCGGGAGAACGGCTTCGAGACCGGAGTCGCCGGCGGCGAGTTCTTCTTCCGCCGCCCTCCCGGCATGCCGGAGGCCGGAGGGGGACTGCTCGGGGCCGTCGGGAGCGCGGCTTCGGGAATGGTCGACTCACTCATGGGCGACGGCCCGCCGACGCTCACCTTCAAGCAGGATCTGGTCTCGTTCTATCCCCGCGTCTCGGCGGCGAACCTGACCCCCGAGGTCGAAGTGCGCATGTGGGATCCGAAGGACGCGAAGGTCGTCGTCGGCAAGTCGGACTCCAAGAGCGTGACCGCGTCGCTCCCGGACAAGCCCGCCGACCTCGCCGAACAGTTCGGCAAGGGCTTCCTCGGGCTCCCGATCTCGATCCCGCCCATACCCGGGCTCCCGAACCTCGGACAAGCGCCGAGCAGCAAGGCGTTCCTGGTGACGAACCGGCCCGCGGGCTGGGGATCGTCTGCCAGCGACAGCGCCGACGAGATGGCGGTCGGTGTCGCCGAGCACGTGGCCAGCACCTTCGCCGAGGCCGAAGGTCTCGCGGTCGGGAACCCGAAGATCAAGGCGGGCAAGAAGGTCACCGTCAAGGACGTACCGAAGAGCTTCGCGGGCGACTGGATGGTGACGAACGCGCAGCACATCTTCGACGACGAGCGCGGCGGATACCACACACGCTTCTTCGTCTCGGGCCGGCACGATCGTTCCCTGCTCGGGCTGGCATCGAACGGCGCCACGCAGGACACGCGCGGCACGATTCCCGGGCTGGTCATGGGCGTGGTGACGAACAACAACGATCCCGACACGTTGGGCCGCGTGAAGGTCGCGCTCCCGTGGCTGGCGCCCGACTTCGAGACCGACTGGGCGCGCGTCGCGCAGGCGAGCATCGGCAAGAAATACGGCACCTTGTTCATCCCCGACGTCGGCGACGAGGTCCTGGTCGGCTTCGAGTTCGGCGACGTCCGGCGCCCGTACGTGATCGGCGGGCTCATCAACGGCGACTGCGAGCACGATTGGCTCAGCGGCGCGGTGAAATCGATGGGCTTTCTCACCAACGTCGTGCAGAGCGGCTACATCTCCCGCCAGGGCCACAAGCTGCTGTTCGACGACGACGGCCTGCCGATGGGCTCCACGTCGGCCATCACGCTGGGTACGAAGGACGACAAGCTCGGGCTCAAGATCGATCAGGTCAACGGCACGATCGAGCTGACGTGCGATCCCGCTCCGCCTGCAAGCCAGACGCCGCAGGGGACACTCACCATCAAGACCGGGAACCTCGGTGAGATCGACATCAAGACCGGTTCGGGCGGTCAGATCAACATCGACGGCGGCGCCCAGCTCACCCTCAAGGCGATGACCTCGATCAGCATCGAGAGTCAAGCCACCGTCGCCATCAAGGGCCAGATGATCACCCTCGGTTCATGAGACGCATCCAGGACGACTTCATCGGCGCCGGGTGGGCATTCCCGCTCCGGGTCGACGGCACGGGCCGCATCGCGCTCGTGCGCCGGGAGCGCGAGCTCGAGGAAGCGATGCGCCTGATCCTCATGACATACCCGGGCGAGCGACCGATGCGCCCCGAGTTCGGATGCCGGCTGCGCGACTACGTGTTCCGCGGCGCCAACGATCAGACTGCCGCCGAGTTGTCGTACGAGGTCCGCCAATCGCTGCTGCGCTGGGAGCCACGCGTCGACATCGATCAGGTCGTCGTCACTCCCGACCCGCTCGATCCGACGATGCTGTTCATCGACATCCAGTACACGCCGAAGGGCACGAACGACCCGCGCAATCTGGTGTTTCCCTTCTACACGATCCCCGAAGACGGAAGCGACTACTGATGGGCCTGCCCGCACCGAACCTCGACGATCGACGATTCCAGGACCTTGTCGACGACGCGAAGCGCATGGTGCAGGTGCGATGCCCGGAGTGGACCGACCACAACGTGTCGGATCCGGGAATCACGCTCATCGAGACGTTCGCCTTCATGACGGATCAGCTGCTCTACCGTCTGAACCGCGTCCCCGATCGTCTGTACATCAAGTTCCTCGAGCTCATCGGTGTCCGATTGCTGCCGCCGACGCCGGCGCGGGCGCCCGTGACCTTCTGGCTGTCGACACCCGCCGAGGAGCACATCACGATCCCGATCGGTACTCGCACCGCGACCGTGCGGACGGAGGTCGAGGAGCCGGTCGTGTTCGCGACCATCGAGAACCTCGAGATCGTTCCGTGCGCGCTGCAGAACCTCGCGACCCAGGCGCACGACGCCGACGAGCTCGACGAGCGCCTCGACCGGCTGGGTGTCGGCAACACGTTTCCGGCGTTCACCGACGTCCCCGTACCCGGTGC
>DATMUX010000593.1:0-2071 GCA_035563695.1 Acidimicrobiia bacterium | reverse complement strand
GTGTTCGGCGCGCACGGCACCCTGCCCTTCACGAGCGGCGCCTCCAACGAGGATTTCACCGGCAAGGGCACGTACAACCTGTTGTGGCACGTGCTCGGAGGCACGACCGGGCTCGTCCCGTGCGGCACGCTGTGCGCGCATACCGACTACTTCGCGGGCAAGCGTGACGCGACCCTCGCCGGCGCGCTCCAGGACACGCTCACGGCCCTCGCCGGCACCGCCGTGCTGCCGGGAACCCACGGCGCGCACGGGTACGGCACGACCGATCAGACGAAATGGGGCTGGATGCCTGCGCACGACCAGGACTGGTCGGACCTCAATCCGGTTGCCAACGCCGCCGCGAGCCTCGGCTTGCTGAAGAAACCGAATCTGGGAACGAGCCCGACCCAGAACCGCAGCACGTGGATGCAATCCATCACGCTGACGGGCAATCAGATCTCGGGCGTCGCCGTGTTCGCGCCGGGCGAGAGCGGCTTCATCGCGAAGAACGGCACGTTCAGCCCGCACTTCGCCGACCAGGTCGAGCTGTTCAACAACTTCGAGTACAAACCGATGCCGAATGCCGACGGCTGATCACGGGCGCGCGGTGCGCTGGCGCGAGAGCTGAATGGTCTTGTCGACGCCGACCACCAGCGGCGCGACGAGCGACAGCCCGATCACGACGAGCCACTGCCCGCCAGTGAGGCTCACCGTGTCGAGCAGGCGTTGGAGCATGTTGAGCTCGACACCCGCCCAGGTGAGCGCCCAGCCGGCCATGATGCATCCGAGGTAGGGGAACACGGGCGACGACCACGCGGGCTCCCGCTCGCGCCGCATCACCAGGCCGAGGTTGACCGCGCTCAGCGCGACGATGGCGAAGGCCATCGTCATCGAGACCGACGCGTGGTCGGTGCTCGGCTGGTCGGGACCCCATTGCAGCACCGAGAGGGCGAGCCCCGCGATGATGAACCCGCTGATCAACCACCGCACGACCTGCGGACGCGTGACGATCCTCGTTCCCGGCTTGCGTGGCGGCCGTTGCATCACGCTGGGGTCGGGAACGTCGACGATGAACCCGACGACGACTGTGACCACGACGAAGAACTTGCAGAACAACAGCTGCATCGGGAACAGCGCGACGCCGCCATTGATGTTGAAGATCGTTGCGAGCAGCATCAGCTGCAGCACCGACGACAACACGGTCAGTTGCAGCTTCACGTAGGACGTAATGCGACGGTAGATGTCGCGCCCGAGGTCGACGGCCCGGACGAGCGTCGCGAAGTTGTCGTCGGTGAGCACGATCTTCGCGGCCTGCTTCGAGACCTCCGAGCCGCTTCCCATCGCGACGCCGATGTCGGCCTGCTTGAGCGCCGCGGCATCGTTCACGGCATCGCCGGTCATCGCCACGACGTGACCCGCTTCCTGCATGAGTCGCGCCAGCCGGACCTTGTCCTCGGGCGCGACGCGACCGAACACGTGGAGTTGGGGCAGCCGTCCGATGACATCGGGGTCCGGCAGGCGCTGCAGCTCCGTACCGGTGATCAAGCCGGGACCGAGCTCCAGCTGGTCGGCGATGGCGCGCGCGGTCACCGTGTGGTCGCCCGTGATCATGCGCACATCGATCCCGGCGTCGAGCGCGACGCGGACGGCCTGCTTGGCCTCCGCCCGCAGCGGATCGATGATCCCGACGAGCGCGACCAGCAGGAGGCCGGTCACCGCGGCCATGGGATCGTCGATCGCCGACGTCATCTCGGGGTCTTCGAGGTTGCGCGCCGCGAACGCGAGGACGCGCAGGCCCCGTTCCGACAGCTCCTGGTTCGCGGCGAGCAGCTCGTCGCGGACTCCCGCGATAGGCACCTCCTCGCCGTGCCAGAGGGCGTGGCTGCAGTGGTCGATCACCACGTCGGGCGCACCCTTGACGGTCATGAAGTGCGGCGCCCTCAAGACCCCACCATGCAGCCACTCCGGGCGATCGTGGAACGTCGCCATGAACTTGTAGTCGGAGTCGAACGGAACCTCGGCCACGCGCGGATACGCCGTGCGCGTGCCGTCGACGTCGAGCCCGCCCTTGGCGGCCAGCACGACAAGCGCG
>DATMUX010000592.1:0-3100 GCA_035563695.1 Acidimicrobiia bacterium | reverse complement strand
CGAGGTGCGCGTCGTCGCGTTCGGCTCGGACCTTGGCGAGCGCCTCGATGAGGTACTTCAGGCCCTTGAGGGGGACGTCGGCGCTGGCGGTCGTCATCAACCGTCCGGGCACGCGCGCGATGTGCGGCAGGGGCCGGAACTGCTGTTGATCGACGCCGACCGGCACGATGTGCAACGTGTCGGGATGCACGCGCATCTGGGCGACGATGTCCTTCTTCGAGTTGTGCGAGACCGTGAGGTGCCGCGGTAGCCGGCGCGCGACCTCCATCTGCATGCCGAGGAACCCGTACCAGCGTCGCAACGTCAGCCGGCGTTGCGGTGAGGTCGCGTGTGAGAGATCGAGGTCGCGATCGACGGTGATCGGATGGTGCAGCGTGTGCACGAACGGCCAGTCGTCGCGCACGAATCCGAGCAGACCGCGCCCGAGACACTGGTTGTCGTGGACGAGGTCGAACTCGCTGCGGCGATCGCGTAGCTGCTTGTAGACGCGGCGGCTGAACGCGTAGGGCTCCGGAAACCCGGCGCCCGCCATGATCCCGAACTCCTGCACGTCCTCGAGGGTGCGGAACTCGTGCGGCCACGGGACCCGGAACGGGTTCTCGCGCCGGTAGAGGTCGAGGCCGGGCACCTGCTCGAGCGTGACCGGGGCGTCGACGACGGGCCACGGCTGGCCGGCCAGCATGGTCACGGTGTGGCCGAGCTCGGTGAGCTCGCGCGTGAGGTGGCGGCTGTAGACGCCCTGGCCGCCGCAGTGGGGGTTGCCCCGGTAGATGAGGAACGCGACCCGCAGCGGGTCGCCGGGGCGGGGGAGGCGCGCGCGGGCGGGATCGATGCTCGGCATGAAGTGACCAGGATGGAGGCCGGGCGCCCTCGGAGGCAAGCCCGGTGGGCGCTCGGCGGTGGCGGTGCCCGAGGCGCCCGCTTCGCCCACCTGCGTCAGTGAGGCACGTGTGGCGCACCTGTGTGACGGCGGTCGGGTCCGAGTAACGTGCGCGCCGCAGTGGAGCCGCGAATCTCACCTTCGATGCTCAGCCGGTCACGGAGCGTGTCGGACCCGCGCTGGTCGCCGGGAGGTGCGCGCCTCGCCTGGGTCGAGCGCTTCGACGGCCGCAGCGACGTCGTGGTCTCGCCCGCCGACGGCTCCGGCCCGCCGGTCGTGGTGACCGGCGAGTGCGGCGTCGCGGGCGGCTACGCGTGGGTCGACGACGATGCGCTCGTCGTCGCCGGGCGCGACGGCCGGCTCGTGGCCGTCCACGCCGATGGGGGCGTCATCCGCGTCCTGACGACCGAGGGGCAGGCGCTCGCGCCCTCTGTGTCGGCCCGCGGCGAGGTGGCGTGTGCGATCGAACGCGACGACGCGTGCGATATCGCGACGCTGACCCTCGACGGAGACGCCTGGCCCGCCCGCGTGTCGCGCGCGGACTATGCGTGGGATCCGTCGTGGTCGCCCGACGGCCGCGTGCTCGTGTGGCACGAGTGGGACCTGCCGGGCATGCCGTGGCAGGAGTCGCGCATCATGCGGCGCGATTCGACCGACGAGAAGCCGTCGGTCGTCGCGGCCGGCCCTGATTGCGGGCAGCCGCGCTTCGCGCCCGACGGCCGGAAGCTGGCGTGGATCGCCGGCGGCGCGCTCGTCGTCGACGGCGAACCGGTGCTCGCCGAGCGGTTCGAGCACGCGGAACCGTCGTGGGGTTCGGGCCAGCGCTCGTACGCGTGGTCGCCGTCGTCCGACGAGCTGGCGTGGTGTCGCAACGAGGACGGGTTCGGACGGCTCGTGATCGGCGCGCCCGGCCGCAAGTCGGCGCGCGAGCTGTCGAGGGGGTGGCACCGCGGCCTCGACTGGAGCGAGCACGGCATCGTGTGCGTGCGGTCGGGCGCGGTGACGCCCACGCAGATCGTCGTGCTCGCGCCGAACGGCTCCGCCCGCCGCAGCCTCGCGCGCGGACCGGTTGGCGGCTTCGAGCGCACACCGCTCGTCGAGCCACGCGCGGTTTCGTGGCGGTCGGGTGCGGCAACGGTGCGGGGGTTGCTGTGGCGGCCCGCGGGTGCGACCGAGCCGTTGCCGATGGTCGTGCACGTCCACGGCGGGCCGACCGATCAAGCGGCGGCCGACTGGAACCCGCGCGTGCAGTGGCTCGTGCAGCGGGGCTACGTCGTGTTGCAGCCGAACTTCCGGGGATCGACGGGTTTCGGCACCGCGTACCGCGAGGCGCTCGACGGTCACTGGGGCGAGCGCGACGTCGCCGACGTCGCGGCCGGCATCAAGCACGCCGTGAAGGAAGGTTGGGCCGTCTCGGGGCGCATCGCGCTCATGGGCGGCAGCGCCGGCGGCCTCACCGTGTTGAACGTTGCCGCGCTGCATCCCGATCTCGTCGCGGCGGCGATCGCGCTCTACCCCGTCACCGATCTCCTCGATCTCGACGCGACGACGCATCGCTTCGAGTCGGGCTACACCGCGAGTTTGGTCGGGCCGCTCCCCGAGGCGCGCGACGTGTATCTCGCGAACTCGGCGATCACGCATGCCGCGAAGATTCGTGCCGCGGTGCTGTTGCTGCACGGAGCCGACGACAAGGTCGTGGTGCCCGCGCAATCGGCGGCCGTGGACCAGATCCTGCAGCGCACCGGCACGCACGTCGAGCGGGTCGTGTACGACGGCGAAGGTCACGGGTGGCGCAACGCGGCCACGATCGCCGACGAGCTGGCGCGGGTCGAGGCGTTCCTCGCGCGATGGTGCTGACCGACCTCGAGTACGAGGGCCCCACGCGCGGCATGGACCGGGCCGTGTTGCTCGCGCACGGCGCCGGTGCCGACATGCACGAGGCGACACTGACCTCCGTCGCCGGCGCGCTGGCCGACGCGCGCGTGCCGACCCTGCGCTTCAACTTCCCGTATCGCAGCGCGGGCCGACGGGGCCCCGATCGCCCGCCCGTGTTGGAAGCCGCGGTGCGCGAGGCGGCGGCCGAGTTGAGCCGGCGCACGAAGCTGCCCCCCGAGCGGCTCGTGCTCGGAGGCCGGTCGATGGGGGGACGGATCTGCTCGATGGT
This sequence comes from Acidimicrobiia bacterium, assembly GCA_035563695.1. Lineage (GTDB taxonomy): Bacteria > Actinomycetota > Acidimicrobiia > IMCC26256 > PALSA-610 > DATMUX01. Next base: position 56 of record DATMUX010000592.1, on the reverse strand, counting down.
TGCGCCGGCCGACGGCGCGCTCGGGCTCGTGCTCCTCGGCTACCCGCTGCACCCGC
>DATMUX010000591.1:0-9800 GCA_035563695.1 Acidimicrobiia bacterium | reverse complement strand
CCGGCGGGTGGTTCTCGTCGGCGAGCACCGTGATCCTCGGGACGGATTAGTCGGGAGCGGACGGCACGGGTTCGTCCCCGTCGGCAGCGGGGGCGCTCGGCTTCGTCGCCAGGGCGCCCGCGACCTCCTCGAGCCCGATCTCGCCGAGGACCGCGATCAGGAGCACGGCGCCCAGGATGAACAGCAACGCGCCGGTCAGGCGGTAGAGCTCGAGCCCGCCGAACGCGGCGAAGACGATCGCGAACGACCCGACGTAGACGCTGCGGCGCTCGAGCCAGCGGTTCACCTGCCAGTCACCCAGGCCGATCACGACGAACGCCAGGGCGACGACGACGGCGCGCGTCGTCGTGTGCGCGCCGGCGAGCACCACGATCGGCAGGGCACCGATCAACACGCCTGCGACGGGCAGCAGGCTCCACAACCCGACCCACACGCCGAGCGCCGCGGCGCCGGGGACTCCCGCGATTCGAGCGATCGAGTACGCGAGCAGGCCCTCGACGATCGACTCCCACAACTTCACGCGCGCGAAGAACAGCGCGCGGTTGCTCCCGTGCCGGATGACGTGCTCCGCGCGCGCGCGGGCCGACTCGTCGGCGATGAGGCCCAGACCTCCTTCGACGAGCTGGCGTCCGTACAAGATGAAGAAGATCGTGAGGATCACGCCCGCGAGGAACGCGACGCCCGCCGTCGCCGCCGACTTGATCGCCTCCGGCGCCTCGCCTCCGGCCAACCGCTGCGGGATCGCGTTCACGAAGTTCGTGACGCGTTCGTGCAGCTTGATCTCCCGGAAGAAGTCGTAGTTGTCCTCGAGCTGCGCGGCCCGGGCCGGTCCCGCCTGCTGGAGCGAGCTCATCGCCTTCGACACGTCGTCGACGATCCGGTACCCGACGAAGCCGATCGTCCCCAGCGTGACGACCGTGAGCAGGAGCACGGCGACGACGCGCGGCACGAAGCGGAAGTGCGCCAGCCATTCGAACGCGGGGTAGAGCAGTGCCGCGATCGCGGCGGCGGCCAAGACCCAGGCGAAGACGCGTTCGGCATCGTGCGCGATCTCGAGCAGCAACACCGTCGCCGCCAGTGCGAAGACGATGGCGAGCGCGGAGCGCACCGAGAGCCGCACCCGAGGCGTGCGCGGAATTGCCGCCATTGCCTCGTACGATACCGACGTGGTGTCACCCGAGCTTGGATCCTCCGAGAGCCGGCCCGACCTCGATCCGCGATCGGCGATACCACTGGCACTCGCGTTCGCGCTCTTGGCGATCGCGGTCTGGTTCGTGCGCTCCATTCCCCGCACACTCGCGTCGGCGGCGATCGCGCTGCTCATCGCGCTCGCGCTGAACCCGCTCGTCGAGTTGCTGAAACGCCGGACGGGCTGGCACCGGCGCACGGCCGCGAGCGTCGTGCTCCTGCTGACCGGCATCATCGCCGCGGTCCTCGCCGCGTTGATCACCGTCCCGACGATCCGCGAGGTACGCAACTTCAACAAGCAGATCCCGAACACGGTGCAGGAGCTCACCAAGCTGCCGATCGTCGGCCCGCGACTGCGCGAGGCCAATGCGTCGGAGAAGGTGCAGCAGTGGTTGAACGATCTCCCGAAGCACCTCGACACCAACTCGAAGCCGATCGAACACGCGGCCGGCGCGATCGCCGACGGGGTCGCCGCCGGCCTCTTCACGCTGCTGCTCACGATCACGCTGTTGCTCGACGGCGAGTTCATCGTCAACGGTCTGCGGCGGCTCGTGCCCGAGCACCGCCGCGACCATGCCGACCACATCGGGCGGCTCGTCTACAACGTCATCGGGCGCTACATCGCCGGAACACTGCTCGTCGCCGCGCTCGCGGGTGTCGTGATGCTCGCCGGCTCCCTGTCGCTCGGCGTGCCGCTCGCCCCGCTCATCGCCGTGTGGGTGACGATCACCAACCCGATCCCGCAAGTGGGCGGGTTCCTCGGCGGCGTGGTGTTCGTGCTGCTCGGCCTGACGCAGGGCGCGATCATCGGCGTGATCTGCCTGATCATCTTCCTCACGTACCAGCAGCTCGAGAACCACGTGTTGCAACCGCTCATCATCGGGCGGGCGGTTCGTCTCTCTCCGCCGGCAACGATGGTGGCCGCGCTCGTCGGCGTCTCCGCGGGCGGCTTGGTGGGCGGCTTGTTCGCGATCCCGATCCTCGGCGCGACGAAGGCGATCTACCTCTCGACGCGGGCGGGCGCCCTCGACGAGCTCGACGGCGTCTCGGCGTAGCGCGACCCTCGCATCTTCACCCGGAGACGGTCAGGAGACGGTGACGGGCGCGCGGAAGAAGCCCCGGTGCACGACCCGGGTGATCGTGTCGAGGGCACCGTCGGTATCGCGCTCGAGGCGGCGCGACACCGAGAAGTACGCGAACCGTTCGAGCATCGCCATGATCGCGGCGACGGACTCGTCGTCGCCGCGTGCGCCGGCTTCGCGCATCCGGCGCCCGAGCGTGGTGGCGATGTTCGTGAACGCCCGCACGCCGACCTCGCTCGCCTCGCGATCGTCGACGTCTCCTTCCATGAGCGCGCGGATCACCGGCCCGTACCGGCGATACGTCGCGAAGAACGCGGCGAGGAAACGGCGGAGCGCGTCGGCGCCGGCGTCGTCGGGCGTCACCGTCGCGAGCTCGCCGGTGAGCGCGTCGATCTCGCGGGCACATTCGACCGCGAGCGAACGCAACAGGTCTTCCTTGTTCGCGAAGTAGAGGTAGAAGGTGCCGTGCGATGCCCGGGCCGCGCGCACGATGTCGTCGACGCGCGTCGCCTGGTAGCCGCGCTCGGCGAAGACGCGCATCGCCGCGTCGGTCAGCTTGCGCATGGTCTTGCGGCCCTGGGCGCGTAACTCCCGCGTCGAGGCGGGCGTGCCCGCGACGGCGGCTCGCGGCGCCGAGCGCTTACGGGGCGATGTGTACGCTTCGGACATGCTTCCCTCGACCGTCGCCGAGGCGGCCCGGCGTTTCGCGGATCGTACCGCCTACGTCGCGCCGTCGGGCTGGGAGCTGTCGTACGGCGACATCGACCGCCTCTCTGACGAGGCGGCGGCCGGCCTGGCCGCCCGCGGCGTGTGCGCCGGCGACGTCGTTGCGCTGGTGCTCCCGCCCGGCCCCGAATACCTGCTCGCGTTCGTCGCGGCCGCCAAGCTCGCGGCGGTCACCGCGGGCGTGAACGACCGCTTGTCACCGCGCGAGCGCGCGGCCGTGCTCGACGTCGCCGGGCCTCGCCTCGTGATCGACGCCGAGGAGTTCCCGGCCGCACCCTCACTCGACGCCGTGTTGAAGGAGTTGCGCGTGCCCGGCGGCACTCCCGCCCCGCTCGCCGCCGACGCCGACCGGCCCGTCGCCATCATCTTCACGTCGGGAACAACCGGCCTGCCCAAGGGTGCGCTCTACTGCAACCGGCAGCTCGCGTTCATCACACAGACCGACGTCGGCGACGCGTGGGACACCGGTGGCCGGTCGTTCAGCGGCACGTCCTTCGCGCACCTGGGGTTCATGACGAAACTTCCCGGAGCCCTGCGCCGCGGCGGCACGACGTTCATCATGGAGCGGTGGCGGGCTCGACCGGCCCTCGAGCTGCTCGCCCGCGAGCGCATGACGACGGTCGCGGGCGTGCCGACACAGCTCGCGTTGATGCTGCGCGATCCCGAGTTCGATCGCTTCGATCTCTCTGCGTTGCAATTCATCGTCGCGGGCGGAGGTCCGATCACACCAGGTCTTGCGGAGGAGGCGCGCCACCGCTTCGGCGCGCGCCTGGCGACCCGCTATTCGTGCACGGAGGCCGGCATCGGTCTCGGCACGGCCTTCGACGATCCCGAGGAGGACGCGATCGTAAGCGTCGGTCGCCCGCACCCGAGCGTCGAGCTCGCGCTGCGGGACCCCGACGAGCAGGACGTGCCCGCGGGCGACGTCGGCGAGGTGTGCCTGCGCTCCCCCGCCGTCATGGCGGGGTACTGGCACGACCCCGAGAACACCCGCCGCGCGTTCACGGCCGACGGTTTCGTGCGCACGGGCGATCTCGGCTGGATCGATGACCGGGGCCGGTTGCGGCTCGTGGGCCGCAGCAAGGAGATGTACGTACGTGGCGGCTACAACGTGTATCCCGTCGAGGTCGAAGCCGTGCTGTCGACCCATCCGGGCGTCGCCGCCGTCGCCGTTGTTCCTCGCGCCGACGCGGTGATGGGCGAGATCGGCGTAGCCGTCGTCGTGCCGCGCGACCGCGAGCACCCGCCCGCACTCCGCGACCTGCGGGAGTTCGCGAGCTCGGAGCTCGCCGCGTACAAGCTCCCCGAGGCCGTCCACGTCACCGACGCGCTGCCGCTCACGGCCGGCGAGAAGCTCGACCGCCGTGCGTTGGTCGGCGAGATCGCCCAGCTCCTAACCTGACCCGGCTTATGGAGCTCGAGTTCACGCAAGACCAGGACGAGCTGCGCGACTCCATGCGCGCGGTACTCGCCAAGGAGTGTCCCGTCGCGCTGGCCCGCAAGGTCGTCGAGCACGACATCCGTCCGGACGCGCTGTGGTCGACCCTCACCGCGCTCGGATGGCCCGCGCTAACGGTGTCGGAGTCGTGCGGCGGCATCGGCCTCGGCATGATCGAAGCCGGCATCCTGGCCGAGGAGCTGGGGCGCGTGATCGCTCCCGGACCGCTGCTTCCCACCGTCACGCAATTCGTGCCCGTGGTACGCGAGGCCGGCACCACCGAACAGCAGGAGCGGTTCCTCGGCGCGGTCGCCGCGGGCGAGTGCCGGGGGACGCTCGCGATCACCGAGACGTCGGGATCGTTCGACCCCGCCGCCGTGAATGCGACCGTCACGCTCACCGGCGAAGAAGCCGTCATCGACGGCGAGAAGCGCTTCGTGATCGAGGGCGACGCGGTCGACGAGCTCGTCGTCGTGGCCCGGGAACCGGGAACCGCGGGCGACGACGGGGTGCGGGCCATCGTGGTCCCCGGCGCGGCCGCCGCGGAGTGCGCGAGCCGGGTCGACGCGTTCGATGCGAGCCGCCGCTTCGTGCACCTGCAGTTCGACGGCCTGCGCGTCGAGCGCAGCCGCGTGCTCGGCGCGCCCGGCGTCTCGGCGGCACCGGGGCTGCGCCGCGCGATCGAGGAGGCGACGGTCGCGCTCGCGCTCGAGACCGTCGGCACCGCCCAGACCGTCTTCGACACCACACTCGACTACGCGCAACAGCGCGAGCAGTTCGGCGCACCGATCGGTTCGTTCCAGGCGATCAAGCACAAGTTCGCCGACATGATCGTCTCGCTCGAACGGGCGCGGGCTACCGGCTACTTCGCGACGCTCACGATCGCCGAGGACGATCCCCGCCGCACCACCGCGACCTCCGTGGCGAAGGTCGCGGCCGGAGACTGCCAGCGCCTGCTGGGCAAGGAAGGCATCCAGATCCACGGCGGCATCGGCTACACGTGGGAGCACGACATGCACCTGTACGTGAAGCGGATGAAGTCGAACGAGCAGTTGTTCGGGTCGTCGAGCGCGCACAAGGCGCGCATCGCCGACCTCCTCGGGGTGTGAGCTCGACCCTGCGGCTCAGTGCCGCAGCAGGATCTCGGCGACGATGTAGAAGAACACGATGAGACCAAAGCCGGTGTACATCGCGTTCTTGTGGGTCTCGTAGATCACGTTCAGCCCGGTGTTCCCGCGCCCGCTGATCTTGCCGAGCGCGTTCAGCTCGAGGACGACGAGCACTGCGATACCGATGAGCATGTACACGACCGACTTCGACGACGAGATGTTGAACCGGTCGATCGCGGTGCTGATGTAGAAGTGCGACGCGCCTACCATCGCCACGAGCAGCGGCAACGAGAAGATCATGTTCTGGCGCGACGCCATCGCGGCGGCGCGGCCGGCGGCGGCGGCGTTCGGGTCGGCTTCGCCACCGGCTTGGAGCGTGCGCGCGTTGCCGATCACGACCTGCTGCTTCGGCCAGATCACGAGCCACACGTTCAGGAACATCACGATGCCGAAAAGGATGCCGATGAGCAGTGGCGGGCCTGCCGCCGTGTGCAGCCAGTAGCTCTTGCGGTAGAGGCCGATCGTGTTCTTGGCCATCGAGCCGAGCATGAGCAGCAGCAGACCGAACAAGACGGTCGCGGCCGCCGCCCAGCGGAACCACCACAGGGCGCGCCACGTGAGCTTGTCGAGCGCGTTGTTGCGCGCGGCCGGCTCCATCTCGGCGTACGCGGGCACCTGCACGAAGTTGAAGAACCAGAGCAGCCCCATCCACATCACCGCGACGATGACGTGCGCCATTCGGAAGATGCCGAACCAACCCTGGGTATGGAAGATCTCCATGGACCGCTCCCCGTCACTCGAATGGGCGGCGGGAACGTACCAAACATCTCATGGTTCCGTCAGCTATCCCGACGCGATCAGGCCGAACGCGCCTAGAGATCGGGGACGCGCACGTCGCCCGCCGCGCCGCCTTCGGGTCGGAGGGGCTGGCGGAGGGGCACGATCATGGCCGAGAAGTCGGCGAAGGCGATGACGTTGCCGAGATCGTCGGCGACCCGGCATTCGACGACGATGAGCTGGCGGCCGGCGCGCATGACCCGCGCTTCGGCGCGCACCGTGCCCGACTTCGGGCGGCCCAGATAGCGCACGTGGAGATCGGCGGTCACGAGCGTGTTCTCGCCCGGCCGGAACGTCCCGGCGCGGGCCGCGGCCGACCCGGACGCCACGTCGACGAGCGTGGCGATCGCCCCGCCGTGCAGGTTCCCAGACCCGTTGAACGCGCCCCGCGCGACCGGCATATCGACGGTGACCACCGCGGGATCGGGGCCGGTGACGAAGGTGAGCGCGAGCAGCTGGTGCAGCGGCGTCGACGCGTGCGCCTGGCGCAGCTTGTCGATGACCTCGGCCGGGAAGCCTCCGTAAGGATGATCGACCACCGACTCGTCCGCCATCGGCTCACGCTGTCACTCGGCCGGGTGCGCGCGCCACCAGGCGAACAGGCCGGCCAGGTCGGCGCCCGGCGCGGTGGCGTGGAACAGCCGGTCGCCGTCGGTCCACCACATCGCCGCACGCCCGTGCTCGAAGGTGCAGCGGTAACTACCGACGATCCGGTCCGGTTGCGCCCGACGCGACCACGCCCGCACGTCCGGCAGTCCCGACGCACACGCGGGCGTGCCGGTGCCGGTTTCCTCTCCGGCTACGGGATCGGTGACGCGTGCCGCCCCGGCGGCGTCGAGTGCTGCGGTCTCGATCGTGATGCCGTCGATCGTTCGCCGGACGGTCGTCGGCGCCGGCGCCACCGACGAGGGAGCCGGGCCCGTCGACGTCATGGTCACCGTCGCCGGAGGCGGGCCGAGATCGCCGGAGCTCCCGCGGCGGGCGGCCGGTACCCATCCGCCCGCGAGCACCGCGACCAGCGCGGCCGCCGCGACCGCCCGGGTCCGCCGGGCTCGCGCCCCCCCGGGCGGATCGGGCCGGCGCAGCGGCGACGGACCGGACTCCACAGAACCGCTGTCCACGAACCGATGTTACGAATCTTGACACAAGTTTGCAAAGTATATGACACTTTCAGACTATGCCCGACAGCGGCGAGCACCTTACCTACCTGGCCGCCTGGGCGGTCGGTGCCGCCGCGAGCCTGTGGCTCGCGGTCGTGTGGACCGCACCGCGCCTCGCCCGCAGTGCCCGGCATCCGCGCCTCGCCCGCCGCCTGGCGCGCGTCGCCCCCCGCCGCGTGCGGCGCGCCGTCGAGATCGCCCTCGCGACCGCCGCCGTCGCGGCGCGGCCCGTAACGGTTGCCGCCGCGCCGGCCACACCGCGCAGCGCGATCGTGGTCCGCGACGGCTCCGGCGACGTGGCCACGCCGGTCGTCCGGGCCCCGGCGCTACCCATCGCCGCCGCCGCACCTGCACCTCCGCCCGAGCCGCGCGCGTCGGTGCACGTCGTGCGGCCCGGCGACAACCTCTGGCTCATCGCGCGCCGCACGCTGATCGAAGCGGGCAACACGCGGCCGGCCGACACCGAGATCGCGCGCTACTGGCAGATCGTGATCGCCGCCAACCGCGCCACGCTGCGCTCGGGTGATCCGAGTCTGATCTTCCCCGGCGAGCTCGTCGCTCTGCCCGCGCCTCGGCTCACGCAATAGTCTCCCGCGCTGTGCCTCTGCTCGAAGACAAAGTTGCGGTCGTCACCGGCGCGGCCCGCGGCATCGGTCGCGGCCATGCCCGCCTCCTCGCCCGTGAGGGTGCGCGCGTCGTCGTGAACGACCTCGACGCCGACGAGGTCGCCGCGGTCGTCGCCGACATCACGGCGCTCGGCGGTCGGGCCGTGGCGAACACCGACAGCGTCGCCGCGTGGTCCGGGGGCGCCGCACTCGTGCAGCAGGCCGTCGACGCGTTCGGCCGGCTCGACATCCTCGTGAACAACGCCGGGATCCTGCGCGACGCCATGAGCTTCAACATCACCGAGGAGCAATGGGACTCGGTGATCGACGTGCACCTGAAGGGTCACATGTCGACGAGCCGTGCCGCGGCGCAGCACTGGCGCGATCGCGCCAAGGCGGGCGAAGCGGTCACCGGTCGCATCATCAACACGACCAGCGAGTCGGGTCTGTTCGGCCAGGCGGGCCAGATCAACTACTCGGCCGCGAAGGCCGGGATCGTGTCGATGACGATCGTGCTCGCGCGCGAGCTGAAGAAATACGGCGTCACCGTGAACGCGGTGTGCCCGCGTGCCCGCACCCGGATGACCGAGAGCATGCCCGGGGCGGACGAGTACATGCAGGGGCCGGTGTGGGATCCCGAGAACATCGCGCCGCTCGTGTGCTTCCTCGCGAGCGACGATGCGGCCGACATCTCGGGTCAGGTGTTCGTGATCTGGGGCACCAAGATCCATCTCATGCAGGGGTGGCAGCGAGTGAACAGCGTCGACCGCGGTGAAGGGCGGTGGACAGCCGAAGAACTGATCGCGCGCAAGGACGAGATCTTCGCCGGACACCGGCGCAAGATCCCACCCATGGGGTTCGGGGAGTGAGCGACGAGCCGCAGGGGCCGATGCTCGTCGATCAGCTGCGCTTCATGGCGCGGCGCCGGCCCGAGGAGGTCGCCTACCGCGATCTCGACGAGAACACCGCGCTCACGTTCCGCCAGTGGGACGAACAATCGAACCGGATTGCACGCTGGCTGATCGACCACGGCACTGGTCCGCAGGATCGCGTCGCGCTCTACATGGACAGCGATCACTGTCTGCAGTGGATCGCCGCGTACGCAGGCATTCACAAGGCCGGCGCCGTGATGGTCCCGGTGAACACGCGGCTGTCGCTCGACGAGGTGTCGACGATCCTCGGCCACGCCGAGCCGAAGGTCGTCATCACCAACACGCGCCTGCTCGACACCGCCCACGCGGTTGCCGCGCGGATCCCGGTCGCCGCGATCCTGTCGAGCGCCGAGTGGCCACAACTCGACGGCTACGACGCGGCCGACATCCAGGTGCCCGCGGGCGCCGACGACATGGCCGACATCATGTACACGTCCGGCACCACCGGGCTCCCGAAGGGCGTGCTGGTCCGTCACCGCAACGTCGCGATGATCCCGAACTGCGCGCCCAACTGGTCGGGCCTCGGCTGGCTGCACGGCGCGCCGCTGTTTACGTTCGCGGGGCTCAGCTTCATCTACAACCCGATGAAGATGGGACTCGTCGGGCTGTACATGCCGAAGTTCGACGTGGACCACTGGTTCGACGTCGTCGAGCGCGACCGGCCGATGATGATCTTCCTGGTGCCCGCGATGGCCGAGCTCATCACGGCCAGCCCGCGCTTCG
>DATMUX010000590.1:0-4562 GCA_035563695.1 Acidimicrobiia bacterium | reverse complement strand
CGCCGGACCAACGCGGACGCCAGTGCCTGCGCGCGAGCCACGTCGGAGGATGAGAGAACCGCGAGGAACTCATCGCCTCCGAGCCGCCCCAGGAAGACGCCGTCGGCGAGATCCGCGGACATGCACATCGCGATCGATCGCAGGACGTCGTCGCCCCGTTCGTGTCCCAACGAGTCGTTGACTTCCTTGAAGCCGTCGAGGTCGATGAAGAGGACCGTCGTGTCGACAAGCGTGCCGAGGCTCGCCAGGCGTTGGATCTGGGACAGGCGGTTGGGCAGACCCGTGAGCTCGTCGACCATCGCGCGGTGTACCAGCCGCTCCTCGAGCGCACGCTGCTCGGTGATATCGCGCAGGTTGAGCACCAGTGAATCGTCGGAACGTCGCGTCAACCGGCCGAACACCTGTCGTCGCTCGCCGGGCGTGCTCGTGACGTGCCATTCACAGCTCAAGAAGTCGGAGAACGCGAGTGTGTCGTACGCGCGGCAGATGTCGGCGCCGGCTTCGGCTCCGAGCACGTCGGCGATCGCGAGCCCGACGCACGCGGTCGGAGACCGGCCGACGAGAACCTCGATGCTCGGGCTCACGTACTCGAACCGCAGATCCGGCCCGATCAGCGCGATCACATCGGCGGCGTGCTGCACGAGGTCGCGGAAGTACGCGCGCCCCTCGTCGATCCTCGACGTCGCGCGCTCGGTTGCCGCGGTCGAGTGACCCAACGTGCGTACCACGAGCGTGAGACACACGAATGTCGTTCCCGCGACCGCGTGCGCCGTCGCGATCGGCAAGATCGACGGCGCAGCACCCGTGGCGATCGCCGCCTCACCGAGCACCATCGCCACTCCGCTCCACAAGAGTCCCGGACGCCAGGCGCGAGAGCCGTGGACGCGCATCGCGTCGGCGATCCCGATCGCGTACGCGATCGTCAGCATCGATCCCCACCCCGCGGCGTAGATCACCCACGCGGTCGAGATGGCGGCTGCGGCGGTTCGCAGATGCAGGCCGGTCGACGGCGAGAGGCCGCTCTCCAATCCGATGACCGTGAGGTTGCACACGCTGCACGCGGCGACGAGCCCGAGCAGGACGACGACCGGCGTGTCGGCGATGAGGTGGGCGCGCTGCAGCCAGGGGATCACCAGCATCGCCGCCGGACCCACGGCGAAGACCACCGCGGATGCCGTGACGAACCGACGCGTGTGCTCGCGCGCGGCCATGGCCAGCTATCGGGACGTTCTGCTCCCTACCTAACCGCCTCGCGCGTCAGAGTGACTTCCTCGGCTTCGGCGATGGGCCCGAACTACGCACTCACCGTGAAGTGGACGCCTGCGAGTCGCGATCGTATAAAGATTCTTTACTCGGGCGCGGGTCTTGATCGGGCCTTATACAGCGCCGCAGGCGCATTCCCGATGCGGTCTCTCAGTGCGGGATTGCATCCCAGTGCGGCCAGTTCTGGGGGAGCGAGCCGGTTGGCGGGCTGTTCTGCGGGATGCCCGCCGGCGCGCCGAGCGAGACCAAGAAGCGCGAGAAGTTATCGCCGAACGCGGTCGTGTTGGCGCCGTCGAACTGGTGGAACGTGCGGGCCATGGTGTTGCCGATCGTCGACGGGTCACCCCAGCCGGTCTCGATCCCGTCGGGTCCCGGATACATCACGCCCAAGATCGTGTTGGAGTTCACGATGTCGCCGACTTGCACGTTCGGCACGATGTCTTCGGCCGCGTACACGACGAGGCCGTTGGCCGGACCGTCGATCAACTGGTAGGCGATCATCGTTCCGCCCGGCCAGCCGGGAACCGTCGTGGCGAGCACGACGCCGTCACCGATCGCGTAGATGGATCCGAACCCGGTGAAGTCGACGCCTTGATCGATACGCTCCGGATACAGCCCGAGAATGTCGCGCAGCGGATTCGCGTATGTTCCCGGGGTCGGCAGGGGTATCGGCGCGGGCGGGGCGGTACGGGGCGCCGACGGCAGCGCGGCCAGTGCGCGTTCGGTCGCGAGTTGGCCGGCTTCGCGAGCGCTCGCGATCGCGAGGAGCAGGCGAAGGTCGGCGTTGACGTGGCCGAGCACGGTTCTGTCGAACGCGATCGCGGCGTCAGCCGCGCGCTTCGCCGTCTTCAGCTGGCGAAGTGTCGCCGTGGCGGCGGACCGCTCTGCGTCGAGATCGTGCATGTCGCGTTGGGTCTGCTCTCGTGCCTGGTGCACTTCATCGAGCGCGTCGGAGAGGTTGCGATTCACGACGCCGAGGTAGTTGGACTGCTCGAGCATGCCGGTGAGGCTCGTCGTGTCGCTGAACATCTGGACGGTCGGTGAGTCGAGCTCGACACCGGTGACGTACGCGCGCACCGCGACGCTTTGCAGCGACGCCATCGCCGCGTCTTCCTTTCGGCGGTCGGCGGCAATCTTGGACTGAGCACGAGCGATCCGCGCGTCGAGATCGTGCAGGTGTCTCTGTACATCGTTGTAGTGGCTGGTCAGGGTCTTGATGTGCGCACCCTCGGCCGAGATGTGGGATTCGAGCTGAGCGATCTGCGCCGCGTCGGAAGCGATGTCGGCGCCCGCGCCGGGCGCCACCGCGACCGCACTCGGCAGCGACACGGCAACGGTGATCGCGATCACGGCCGCGACGCGCGCGCGCGGTCGTATCGAGCGGAGTCGGAGGTCAGGCACTACGGGGCCGCCCGGGGCAGGTTCTCGCGAGAGGGGTCAACCCGTTCTCGATCGGCAGCATTGGCGCAAATTGTGAGTCGCGGCGCGGCGGGCGCGCCAGATCAGACGGTTTTCGGCGGACAGGGTGAGTGACCGGGCGCCACGGAGCTCGCCGGTCGGGGCCCCGCGAAGTCTATTGCGAGCCCGGCGTTCCTGCGCCATCTCACGTCGATATGCGATGTTCAGCGGTGCATGAACGCGCGCGGTCCTGTGCCACACTCGTGCCGTGGCCGGCCCCGATGCGTTCGACATGGTGGTGATCGGCGCGGGCCCTGCCGGTGAAAAGGGCGCGGCGCAGGCCGCGTACTTCGGCAAACGCGTCGCGATCGTGGAGCGTTCGAGCCGGCCGGGCGGTGCCGCCGCGATCAACGCGTGGGTCCCGTCGAAGACGCTGCGGGAAGCCGCGCTCTATCTCACCGGATACCGGCACCGCGACGTGTACGAGGGGCTGAGTCTCGATCTCGATCCCGCGTTCGCCGTGACGAGGCTGCGGGCGCGTGCGAACCGCGTCATCGAGACCATCACCGACGAGGTGCGCTCGAACATCGACGCGCACGGTATCTCGCTGTTCCACGGCGACGCGCGGCTCGGTCCGGATCGCACCGTGTGCGTGACTCCCGCGGACGGCGGCGCGGCACGGGCGCTGCATACGGAGGTCGTGCTGGTCGCGACCGGCTCCCGGCCGTTCCATCCGCCGGGCGTGGCCTTCGACGACCCGGACGTGCTGGACTCCGAGACGATCCTCGACGTCGATCAGCCGATCCGCGATCTGCTCGTCGTCGGCGGGGGAGCAGTGGGTTGCGAGTACGCGTCGATCTTCTGCGCGCTCGGCACGCGCGTGACCCTGCTCGACAACGCGCCTCGCCTCGTGCCGTTGATGGACCTCGACATCTCGAACGGCCTGGCCGGCGCGCTGCGTGACGCCGGGGTGCACGTGATGCTCGAGGCGGGACGGGTGACGGTGACACGCGACGTGGACGGTCTCGCGGTCGCGCTCCCGGGCGGCGGAGTGCTGCGTCCGGAGAAGGTGCTGTTCGCCGCGGGTCGAGTCGGCAACACGGACGCCCTCGGCCTCGCCGAGGTCGGCGTCGCGCTCGACGAGCGCGGGCGCATCAAGGTCGACGACTGCTACCGCACGAGCGTGCAGGGAATCTATGCCGCGGGCGACGTGATCGGACCGCCCGCGCTCGCATCGGTGTCGATGGAACAGGCGCGCGTTGCTGCGTGTCATGCGTTCGGAATCGACTTCAAGCAGGTCGTGGATGCGGTCGCGCCGATGGGTGTCTACTCGATTCCCGAAGCCGCGGCGGTCGGGCTCACCGAGCAGCAGGCTGCCGCAGAAGGTATCGACTACGAGCTCGGGATCGCTCGATTCGCTCGCAACAGCCGATCGGTGATCGCGGGAACGACCGACGGCTTGATCAAGCTCGTGTTCCGCCGTTCCGACCGCAGTCTGCTGGGAGTGCACATCCTCGGCGAATCGGCCACCGAGTTGGTGCACCAGGGCCAGGCCGTGCTCCGGCTCGGCGGGACGATCGACTACTTCATCCAGACCGTCTACAACGTGCCGAGCGCGAGCGAGGCGTACAAGTACGCCGCATACGACGGGCTCCAGCGTCTCGCCGGCCGGCGCTGACCCGCGAGCGGGAAGGATGAAAGGTCCCCGTGCCGCGGGGACGACCGGCCCAGAATGGCGTATGGCCACCTACGGTGTGCCCTCGCCGGCCCCGAGCCCGAAGCCGCCCGGCCCGAGCGCGCGGCTCTCGATCATTCTGATCGTCGCCGGCGCACTGGTCGGGATCGCGGCCTTCGTCGTCGCGATCGTGCCGATCGTGCGCGTGGCCGAGACCAAGGCGATT
>DATMUX010000589.1:0-2387 GCA_035563695.1 Acidimicrobiia bacterium | reverse complement strand
CCCAGAAGCAGCGTCAGAGCAGGTCGAGGCGGTTCAGCGGCCAGATCCTGATGAACGCGCGGCCGATGATGTCGCTCTTGGGGATCGCCTTGAAGTACCGCGAATCCTTCGACTCGCTGCGATTGTCGCCCATCACCCAATAGTGATCGGGCGGGATCGGTCCCGGGAGGAAGCAGGGATTCACGAACGACGCGCAGTCGGTCCGGGTTCCGGGCGGCAAGTACGGCTCATTGAGCGGCTTGCCGTTGATGTACACCTGGCCGTCGCGCGCTTCGACGATGTCGCCGGGCAGGCCGATCACCCGCTTGACGAGATCCTTGACGGTTGGATCGATCGGCTGGCCGTCGGGACCCTTCGGCGCCTTGAACACGACGATGTCGCCGCGGTGCACGGAGTGCAGCTTGTACGAGAGCTTGTTGACGAGCACCCGGTCGTTCTTCTGGAGCGTCGGGACCATCGACTCGGACGGGATGTAGAACGCCTGGAACAAGAACGCCTTGATCAGCAGCGCGATGAGCAGCGCGCCGCCGATGAGCAGCGCCCATTCCAGCGCGACGCCGAGGCCCGAGCGCGCGCGCGACCGCTTGGCGGGCAGCGGTCCGAGCTCGCCCGTCGCGCCGGCGAGCGCGGGCCCGTCATCGGCGGCCGGGGAAGAGGTGGTGTCCGGCGTGGACGTCACGGATGCTCGGTCGCTCGTCGATGCGGTGTGTCGAAGGTACTCACAGGATGCCGATGCGATTCAGGGGCCAGACCCGCAGGAACACGCGGCCCACGATGTCCTTCTTGGGGATGAAGTGCTGCGGGAAGTAGCGCGAGTCCTTCGAGTTGCCGCGGTTGTCGCCCATCACCCAGTACGAGTCCTTCGGGATGCGGAAGGGTCCGAACGGAGGCGTCGTCGTGACTCCGGTCGGCAGGTACGGCTCGCGTAACAGTGTGCCGTTGATGTAGACGTGGCCGTCGGCACGCGCCGAGATCATCTCGCCGGGCAGGCCGATCACCCGTTTGACGAGGTCCTTGATGCCGGGGTCGACCTTGGGTGGCGCCTTGAACACGATGATGTCGCCGCGGTGCACGGGGTGCAGCTTGTACGAGAGCTTGTTGACGATGACCCGGTCGTTCGTCTTCAGCGTCGGGACCATCGACTCGGACGGGATGTAGAACGCCTGGAACAAGAACGTCTTGATCAGGACGGCGATGACCACTGCCGCGAGGACGAGCCCCACCCATTCGAGCGCGGTGCGCCAGCCCGACCGTTTGGGCGGTCCGAGCGGCTGCGAGGGCTCGGGACCGGGCTCGGGGCGTTCGACCGTCGTCCCGTCGGGCAACCACGCGAAGGGGTAGTCGCTGCTCGGGGACGGGTTCACCGGGGTCATCCTCTCATGCGCGGCCGCGCACTCCAGTGTCAGGTCGGCCCGCGGCGGGTCGCGCTGAACGTTCAGTCTGGTCGTAGGTCCGGAGAATTCGCTGTGAGGCCTCGACGGCGACGCGCCGCATCTCCGGGGGCGCGAGGACGGTGGCATCGGGGCCGAGCCGCACCAACAGGCGCTCGAGCCAGGCGGGTTCGCTCACCGCGAGCACGACCTCGAGGCGGCCGTCCGCGCGCTCGGTGACCGACTCGGTGGGATAGGCCTCGGCGACCCATGCCGCCTCGGGCGCGAGCTCGAGCGTCACCCGGGGGTCGCCGGCGCGCGGGGTGTAGGTCTCGCCCGTCTCGAACCCGGTCGCGCCCGGCTCGAAGTGCTCGCCGGTCGGGAGCAGCGCGAGTATCCGGTCGATCCTGAACATGCGCTCGTCGCGCGCCCGGTGACAGTACGCACCGACGTACCACGCTCCGGTCGCAAAGAACACGACTTCAGGGTCGATGCGTCGGGTGGTGAGCTCGTCCCGTCCCGCGGCGAGGTAATCGACCTCGATGCGACGACGGTGGTCGACCGCGTCGCGGACCGCGGCGAGGTGCTCGGGCTCGCCGACGTCCACGACCAAGTCGGGGAAGTCGAGCGCGCGCTCCAGCTTGTCGAGCGCGGTCGCGAGCGGGCCGGCCGGATCGGAACCGGGGACCGCCAACAAGGCGCGCCCTGCGGCCAGCAGCGCAAGACCCTCGGCCGGCGTGAGCCGCAGTGGTCGCCGGAACGGCTCGGCCAGGCGAATCGTGATGTGTCCTTCGTCGTCCTCGTCGACGTCGAGGTAGTCGCCGGGCGAGTAGGGCGGAACCCCGATCATCAACACCAAGGCCAGGTCGTCGTCGAGTTGGTCGATGCCGATCCCGAACCGCTGTGCGATCTCGGTCTTGGGGGCGCCCGGATGCGCGACGATCCACGGTACCAACGCGAGGATGCGCTGGATCTCACCACCGGCGACGGCGCGGGGGCTCACGGCGCGCCCACCGC
>DATMUX010000588.1:0-7126 GCA_035563695.1 Acidimicrobiia bacterium | reverse complement strand
TGTCACGGGTACATTCGCGTCGCGCACCGTGACGTCGGGCAGCGATGCGGCGCTGACGCTGACCGCCGGGTCGGTCACGCCCGGCACCTACACGGTGACGGTCAAGGGTGTCGCGAGCGGACCGCACGCCGTGACGCGCTCGGCGACGTTCGTGCTGAACGTGCTCGCCGCAAACGACTTCTCGATCGTTCCGGCATCGAGCTCGCTCACGATCACGCCGGGTACCTCGGCGACCGATCCGTTGAGCACTTCGGTGACGCGCGGCGCCGCGATCGGCGTGCGCTGGCAGGCCTACAACCTTCCCCGCGGCGTCACGTCGTCGTTCGGCGCCGCGGCGGTCACCGCGGGCGGCTCGACCAACCTGAACGTCGTTGTCGCGGCGTCGGCGGCGCCGGGTACGTACACGATCCGGGTCACGGGCATCGGAACCAGCAACGGTGCCGCCATCGCTCGTTCCGTGTACCTCACGCTCACGATCACCGCACGCGCGGCCCGGCGCTGAACCGACGCCTTCGAGTCGCACGTGCCCGCCGATCGCGTGAGAATGGTGGCCGGTAGGCAGAGCGAACACTGGGGAGGGCGGCATGGCCGACGATGACGGTGTCGAACAGAACGGTGCCGACGAAGACGACGATCTCGAGGAGGTCGAGATCGTCGAGACCGTGGTCGGTCCCGACGGCACGGTCGTCGTCGACGACGTCGTCGCCGAAGTCGACGCGGAAGGCAACGTGGTCGCGGCGCGGGAGATCGTGACGTACACGCTGCCCGACGGCGAGGTGATCGTCGAGGAGACCGACGTGGTCGAGGTCGCCGACGGTGAGTGGGTCGTCGACGAGACGGTCGCGGTCGTGGACGACGAAGGACGGCTCGTGCCCGTCGCCGAGGAGATCGCCGACATCGAGATCGACGACTCCGGCGAAGCGAGCGACTGAGCTCGTCAGGCGAGCGGGAGCGTCACGGTCATCCGGGTGTCGGAGCCCGGCGTGCTCGCGACCGCGATGGTTCCGCCGTGCGCGCGGACGAGCTCCGCGGCGATAGTGAGCCCGATCCCGCGACCCTCCACGGTGCGCGCCGCGGCCCCGCGCCAGAACCGGTCGAAGACGTGCGCTTGCTCGCCGGCCGGTATGCCGACACCCGTGTCGCTCACGACGAGCCGCGCGTCGGGTGGGTGCGCTTCGACCGTGACCGTCACCGTGCCGCCTGCCGGCGTGAACTTCAGGCTGTTCGTGAGCAGGTTCATGATCACCTGGCGGACGCGGTGCGGGTCGGCCCGGACGTTCGCGGGCGCGGCGCGCACGTCGACCTGGATCCCCGCGGCTTCGAATTGCGGGGCGAGCGACGACGTGGTGTCAGCGGCGGCCGCGGCGAGGTCGACGTCGACGAACTCCATGTGCAGCGGCGCGGATTCGGCGGCCGCGAGCGTCTCGAGGTCCTCGATCACGCGGCCCAACCGCAGGACGTCGTCGTGGAGCGACGCGAACTGCGCGCCGGTCGGCTCGGCGGCGCCGTCGACCAGACCTTCGAGGCCGGCGCGCAACGTCGTGAGCGGGGTCCGCACCTCGTGCGCGACGTCGGCGACCAACGCGCGGCGCACGCGGTCTTCGCGCGCGAGCGCATCGGCCATGCGATCGAACGTCTCGACGAGCTCGCCGAGCTCGCCGGGCGCGGTGACCGGCGCGACGCGCGCATCGAGGTCGCCGCGCTCGACCGCGCGCGCGGCCGCGGTGAGCGCGCCGAGAGGCCGTGTGATCCGGCGCGCGACGGTGATGGCTACGACGACGGCCAGCAGCGCGGCGAGACCGGCCCCCGCGGCGACCGTTGCGAGCAACGCGTCGCGGAGATGCTGCACGGCCGCGGGCTTCGCGCCGGGAGTGAAGCCCATGCGCAGGGTGCCGACCCGGGTGCCGTCGACGACGATCGGATGCGCGACGACGCGCGCGCCGGGCGCGCTCGGCGCGCCCGCGACGAGTCGCGAGCTGGTGTCGAAGATCTCGGCCGTTCCGCCGCCTTCGGCCGCGAGCGCGAGCACGGTGCCGAGATCGGCGCTGGTCCAGTTGCGGTGCTCGGCGAACGCGGCGGCCGATGCATCGAGCGCCGCACCGACGGTGGTGTCTTGCTGCTCCCGGCTGAGATGTTGCACGTCCTTCGAGCCTTGGTAGAGCACGAGACCGGCGAACAACGCCAGCGCTCCGAGCGCGACGCCGAGGAACGCGAGCGCGAGGCGAGCGGTCAGCGAGCCGACGATGCGGCCGCGTCTACCGGTCACGGTCGAGGCCGAGCCGGTAACCCGCTCCCAGCACCGTCTCGATGATCACGGCGTGACGCGGGTCGCGCTCGACCTTGCGCCGCAGGTTCTTCACGTGCGAATCGACGGTGCGCTCGTAGCCCTCGAACTCGTAGCCGCGTACCTGGTTGATGAGCTCGTAGCGCGAGTAGACGCGGCCGGGAACCCGGGTCAACGCGAGCAGCACGCCCCACTCGGTCGGCGTGAGCTCGACGGGCTCGCCCCGCACGACCGCGAGGTGCCGGTCCTCGTCGATCACGAGCTCACCGGAACCGAACGACTGTGGTCCGCCGCCGGCCGCGTCGCCGGACCCGCGCCGCAGGATCGCCTGGATGCGCAGCACGACCTCGCGCGGGCTGAACGGCTTCGTCACGTAGTCGTCGGCGCCGAGTTCGAGCCCGCGGATGCGATCTTCCTCACCCGACTTCGCGGTGAGCATGAGCACCCGCGCCGACGAGAACCGCCGCACCTCGGCCACCACGGACTCGCCCGGCACGTCGGGCAGGCGCAGATCGAGGACCAGCAGGTCGGGCTGTGCGGAGCGCGCCAGCTCGATCGCCTCCGCGCCCGATCCGGTGGAGAGCACCGCGAAGCCCTCGCGCTCCAGATACGAGCGCAGCAGCTCGCGAATCTTCACCTCGTCCTCGACCACCAACACCGTCGTTGCCATCGTGCGCTCCGGGCCCATTCTCGCGGCCCGGATGACCGCCCCGCCGCTTCGGCGTGCCCGACCTCAGGCGCGCCGGGCCCGTCGCACCAGCATCGCGACGGCGACGGCGACAGCGGCCCAGCAGCCGATGGCCACGGTCCACACGAACCGATCCTCCTTCTCCTCGCACAGTGACGGCCCAGTCAACCGCAGCGGTGCGGAGGGCACGTCTCGACCCGTTGGAGATCGTGTGGAGACGGACCGGCGCGCGCTCCATCGGTTCTCCACACCGTCTGCATCGCCATTGCACGGTCGGGACGTTGAATGTCGTCGTCCGTGAGACGCCCGATGCAAGGAACGGCGATGGAGCAGCTCGATCTCGATGTCGACCGCACCCGATCACCGCGACGCTTGCTGTGCCGTTGCGACGATCACTCCGTGTTCGCGTACGCGCGAGGGAATGATCTTCTTCGCTGGAGCGACCACGGCATGTGGGCGCATCTCTCCGGCGACGTGCTGTTGTCGGCGCGGTCGGGTGAACCGATCGCGTTCGTCGTGGGCGAGGTCCTGTACGACGACACCAACACGCCCGTGTACTACTTCCTCGACTGGTAGGCCCCTCGTTCCGAGACGCCCCCCGGCTCGGAACCGGAGTGCGGTGCGGGTGACGCCTGGCTGCGAGCCCGCACCGCACACACCCCGAACCCCGCCGACAGATCACAGATCGCTTGACCCATGCTCCTTGCCACCCGTCCCGAGCACCACCAGCTGCCCGCCGGCGACGTCGTGCTGCTCCTCGGCAGTGACGCGACCGCGGGGATCAGCCGCGACGAGGCGCGGGCGCGCCAGGTGCAGTTCGGTCCGAACGTCTTGCCCGGCTTCGAGCGGCGAGGTGTCTTCCGGCGGATGCTCGCGCAGTTCACGCACCCGCTGATCTACGTGTTGCTCGCGGCGGCGCTGCTGTCGGGCCTGTTGCGCGACATCGCCGATGCCGGAGTGATCGTCGCGGTCGTCGTGATCAATGCCGTCGTCGGATTCGTCCAGGAAGCGCGCGCGGAACGGGCGCTCGACGCACTGGTCGCGATGGTGCGCACGACCGCGAACGTCGTGCGCGACGGCGAGCGCATGTCCGTTCCGTCGTCCGACATCGTGCCGGGCGATCTCGTGCTGCTCGACGCCGGCGACAAGGTCCCGGCCGACCTACGGCTCGTCGCGACGCGGGGCCTACGCGTCGACGAGTCCGCGCTCACCGGGGAGTCGGCGCCGGTGCCGAAATCACCCACGGAGTTGGAGAGCGAGACCGCGCTCGCCGAGCGCACCAACATGGCCTACTCCGGGACGCTCGTCGTCGCGGGTCAGGGGCGGGGCATCGCGGTCGACACGGGGGCCGCGACCGAGATGGGCCGGATCCATCAGCTGGTCGGCGCGGCGGCCCCGGTCGCTACGCCGCTCACGCGCAAGATCGCGGGCTTCAGCCGCATGCTGACGGTCGCGATCCTCGCGCTCTCGGCCTTCGGTTTCTTCGTCGGCATCGTGCGCGGCGAATCGTGGAACGACATGGTGAACGCGACCGTGGCCCTGGCCGTCGCCGCGATTCCCGAGGGGCTGCCCGCGGCCCTGACGATCACGCTCGCGATCGGCGTGAGTCGCATGGCGCGCCGCAACGCGATCGTGCGCAGCCTCCCGGCGGTCGAGACGCTCGGCAGCACGACGGTTATCTGCAGCGACAAGACGGGAACCCTGACCGAGAACCGGATGACTGTCGAAGTCGTCGACGCGGGCGGCGCCAGCTTCGACGTGGTCGGTACCGGATACGGACCGGAGGGCGAGCTCCGGTTGGGTGGCGAGCAGATCGATGCGGCTCGGTTCGCCGCGCTGCGCGAATGCCTCGCGGGCGGCGTGCTGTGCAGCGACGCGCAGGTGGTAGACGTCGACGGGGTCTGGGAGGTGATCGGCGACCCGACGGAGGGCGCGCTCGTCGCCGCGGCGCGCAGGGCGGGGATCGAACCCGACGAGCTGCGCGCGCGGTATCCGCGGCTCGGCACGGTCCCGTTCGACTCGGCCCACGGGTACATGGCCACGCGGCACCGCGCGCCGGACCAGCCCGGCGAGATCGTGTACGTGAAGGGCGGCGTCGAGCGAGTCGCCGCGATGTGCGCGACCGCGCTCGACGGCGACGGGCACGCCGTTGCGTTCGACGCGCCGGCGGTGCTCTGTGCGGCGGAGGCGCTCTCGGCGCGCGCCCTGCGCGTGCTCGCCGTCGCGCGCGCGACCGGGGAGCCGACCTTCGCACGGTTGCGGCGCGGTGAAGTGGATCCGGCCGACTTCACGTTCGTCGGGCTGCAGGCGATGGCCGATCCGCCGCGCGCCGCGGCGATCACCGCGGTGGCCGCGTGCCGCGACGCGGGTATCGACGTCAAGATGATCACGGGCGACCATGCGGCGACGGCCGGAGCGATCGCCCGGCGCTTCGGCATCGGTGTCGGCGACGACGGTGCGGTGGGCGGACCGCGCGTCGTCGCCGGCGTGGAGCTCGCGGCGTGCACGCCCCACGAGCGCGCGGAGCTCGTGCAGCGGACGTCGGTGTTCGCACGGGTCTCGCCCGCGCAGAAGCTGCAGCTCGTCGAGAGCCTGCAGGACCGCGGTCAGGTCGTCGCGATGACCGGCGACGGCGTCAACGACGCGCCCGCGCTCCGGCAGGCCGACATCGGCATCGCGATGGGCCGGGCCGGCACGGAGGTGGCGAAGGAGAGTGCCGACATGGTGCTCACCGACGACGACTTCGCGTCGATCGAGGCGGCCGTCGAAGAGGGCCGCGGGGTGTTCGACAACCTCACGAAGTACATCGTGTGGACGCTGCCGACGAACATGGGCGAGGCAGTCGCGGTGTTGGTTGCGATCGTCGCGGGTACCACGTTGCCGATCCTGCCGATCCAGATGCTGTGGATCAACCTGACGACCGCGGCCACGCTCGGGCTCACCTTCGCGTTCGAGGCGAAGGAGACCGGCATCATGCGGCGCCGGCCGCGCGCGCCCGGCGAGCCGATCCTCACGAAGCCGTTGCTGGCGCGCATCCTGACCGTGTCGGTGATCCTCGTGGTCGCCGCGTTCGCACTCTTCTACTGGGAGCGGCACCGCGGCACGCCGATCGAGGAAGCGCGGACCGCCGCCGTCAACTGCTTCGTGTTCGTCGAGCTCGCGTACTTGTTCAACTGCCGGTCCCTCGACCGCCCGTTCGCGCGGCTCGGGCTGTTCGCAAACCGCGTGCTGTTGCTCGGGATCGTCGCGATCGTCGGGCTCCAGCTCGCGTTCACGTACGTGCCGTTCATGCAGGAGCTGTTCGAGTCGGCCGCGCTCGAGGCGGGCGCGTGGATCCGCATCGTCGGGATCTCGGTCGCGTGCTACCTCGTGATCGAACTGGAAAAGGCGGTGCGCCGCCTCGTGGTGCGGTTTCGGGTCTCGTGACGAAAACTCGTCGCGGCGCGCACCAAGACCGGTACTGCCCGCCGGGTCGGCTCCTCTAGAGGTAGCGGTTGCGCTCGAGCCAGCGGAACGCGTACGCGCCCCAGATCGGTGGGAGGTAGAAGGTCGCGATGCGATAGGAGATCACCGCGGCGAAGGCGATCGTCTCGTCGACCCCGGCGGCCGTCAGTCCGTAGATGAGGGCGCCTTCGGTGACGCCGATGCCCCCGGGGATCGGGAGCAGCCCGGCGAGCATGGCGGCCGCCACGTTGACGACCAGCACGGTCAGCAACGGGACGGTGGTGCCGTACGCCGCGAGGAAGATACTGAGCGTGAGCGCGAACAGGGTTTGGGTCGCGAGGTTCGCGCCGAGCAATTGCACGGCCCGTCCTGCGCTCAGCGACGAGACGGTCTCGCGCATTTGCGCGAGCGAGTCGCGCACGGTCGACACGACGAATCGCCGCCAGCGGGCGACGACGGCCACCGCGATACAGGCCGCACCCGCGAAGATGGCGACCGCGACCAGGATGCGCACGCTCGCGGCCCCGGCCGACGTGAGATCGATGTCGAGGTCGAGACCGGAAGCGTCGGTCACGAACGCGACCGCGAGGATCATGATCTGCACCGTGAACTCGGCCAGGCTGTCGAGCGCGCCGATCGAGACCGCGGTCGCCGCGCGCAATCCCTGCCGCTGGAAGAAGCGGATGTTCACCGCGACCCGCGCGACGGTA
>DATMUX010000587.1:0-10293 GCA_035563695.1 Acidimicrobiia bacterium | reverse complement strand
GACGACGAGGACAATCTCGTGATCTCCCTGCTCGCCAAGCAGGAGTTCGGCGTGCCGCGCGTCGTCGCGCGCGTCAATCACCCGAAGAACGAGTGGTTGTTCAACGAGAACTGGGGCGTCGACCTGCCGGTGTCGACACCGCACCTGATCACCGCGCTCGTCGAAGAGGCCGTATCGGTCGGCCGGCTCGTGCGCATCCTCCAGTTCGAAGGGGGCAACGTGCGCCTCGTCGAGCTCACGCTCGCGGAGGACTCACCGGTGGTCGACAAAGCGATCCGCGATCTCGACATCCCGCGTGACGCCACGATCGTCGCGGTCGTGCGCGGCGAGCACATCGTGATGCCGCGCGGCGACACCGTCTTCGAGTCCGGTGACGAGGTGCTCGCGATGGTGACGAGCGATTCCGAGGACGACGTCCGCCAGATCCTCGCCGGCCGGTAGCCGTACGGGCCGCGCCCGGGTAATCGCTACTGCAGCGTGTAGATCGGGTTGTACATCAGATGGCCGTCGTGCTCCTTCGCGACGACGCCCTCGAGCACCACGCGCCGCCCGGGCGACAAGCCATGGATCTTGCGCCGGCCGAGGAACACCGCGGTCACCGAAGCGTGGCCGTCGTGCACGGTCGCCTCGAGCGCGTCGCCGCCGACGCGCGGCACGATCCGGACCGAGCTCACTTCGCCTGCGAGCCGGACGGGCCGGCGCAGCTCGACTTCGTCGAAGGGCACGTCGCCGTGCGCGGCCGACCACGTCGCGAGCTCCTGCCGATCGAGCTCCTCGACCGGCTTCGTCAACTTGTCCACAAATTTGCGTAAGGCCATGAGAATTCTTCCCCGGTCGGATCCGCAGCGTACCGCTCGTCGAATGACAAGATGACGCCCGCCGTGCTGCGCCGTTCACGACTCCGCCGATCCGTTGGGCTCTTCGTCGCGCCCGCGCTCGTCGCCGCACTCACCGCATGCTCGGGCGGCGGCGGTCACGCGCAGAAGGGCGTGACAACTACCACGGCCCCGAACGTGAAGACCGCGGCGCTGAAGATCGGTACCGTCGACGTCGAGAGCGCGGGCGCCGACGGCTCGGTCGACTCCGCGACCCGTCGAGCCGTGCTGGTCGCGTCGCAGAAGTACGTCGACAACGCGGTGCTCTCACCCCTCTCCACGGGCGCGATCGGGAACGGCTATGCGACGCTGTTCGATACCGGCGTGCGCGCCGCCGCGACCGGGGCCGACCAGAACACGCTCACCGATCTCGCGGTCGGCAAGGCGTCCGGCTACACGGAGTCCGCAACGCCGGTACTCGTGTCGGCCCTGGCCGACGAATCGGGTGCCACGATCTACGTCGCGACGCGCTTCACCGTCATCGTGAAGGCGACTGCGAGCCGGGGTCCGGTGACCATCAACCGCGACGTCGAGCTGACGTTCGCACCCGCGGCCGGCTCGGGCTGGCAGGTCACCGCGTACCGGGTGCGCGCGGCGCGCATCACGCCGGTCGCGTCCACCACGACGACCGCCGTAGCGCCGGGAGGTGGATAAACGTGAGCGCTCGTTCCCCGCGCCGCCGGCTGCGCCGGATCCTGCTCGCGATCGGGTCGTTGTGCACCGCGCTCGTGGTGGGCATCGTCGGGCTCGCGGCGGCGTGGCTCGCCGGAGTGCACGTCCCGATCGCGACGGGGGCGACCTATCTCACGATCGTCAAGACCGCGCCGGCAACGGGTGGCAGCGCGGCGAGCAGCGCGAGCGGCGCGAGCAGCGCGGATCGTGTCGGCGGGGGTCCGTCGGCGCCGTTCTTCGTACTGCTCGTCGGCAACGACTCGCGACCGGGCGTCGGCGGCGCGCGCGGTGACGCGTTGCACGTCATCGGCGTCAACCCGGCGAAGCACCAGGCGACGATGCTCGACATTCCGCGCGACATGTGCTGGCACGGCGACAAGATCAACGCCGGGAACACCGTGAGCCCGCGCACGCAGGCCGACGACGTCAGCGGATTGCTCGGGGTACCGATCTCGTACGTCGTCGACGTCGACTTCGCGGGCTTCACCGGTCTGGTCGACGGCGTCGGCGGCGTCGACGTGAACGTGCCGGTGAAGATGCACGACACGTACTCCGGTGCGTACTTCGATCCGGGGCTGCACCACATGAGCGGTCAGGACGCGCTGGCGTTCTCCCGCGATCGCCACGACTTCCCGACGAGCGACATCGTCCGCACGCACAACCAGGGACTGCTGCTCCTCGACGCGATGCGTCAGCTCGACAAGCAGATGCAGAGCGCGTCCGGCGAGTTCAAGCTGCTGGCCCTGCTCGGCCGCCACGCTCGACTCGACGGCATTGGCATCAAGGACCTGTACCGCCTGGGGCGTACGGCCTTCGCGCTGAACCCCGACCAGATCAAGAGCATCACGGTGCCGTACACGATGGGGACCTGCCTCGGCCTCGGATCGGGCGCCCAAGCCCTGTTCGCCGACTTCCGCGACGACGGCGTCGTCGAGACCGCCGGCTGACGCCGTCCCCCCCAAAGCTCCCCAACTGTTGGGAGGATCATGGGCGTATAACGCCCACCAGCCGCCCAACTGTTGGGAGGATCACGGGCGCACCCGGTCGGTACCCTCATCGCATGGACGCGCGCGCGACGCTCGACGGGCTCGCATCCGACCCGGAGCTCGCCGGCCGCTGCGTGTACCGCGAGGTGCTCGACCGGCGTCCGGCCCGCTTCGCCGCGCCGGCCGAGCCGCTGCACCCCGATGTGGCGGCGCGCCTCGCGGCCCGCGGGATCACCGACCTCTGGTCGCACCAAGTGCGCGGGATCGACGCAGTGCGCGCCGGTCGCAGCGTCGTCGTCGCGACGGGCA
This sequence comes from Acidimicrobiia bacterium, assembly GCA_035563695.1. GTDB lineage: Bacteria > Actinomycetota > Acidimicrobiia > IMCC26256 > PALSA-610 > DATMUX01. The sequence continues at coordinate 7,451 of DATMUX010000587.1, read as the reverse complement.
CGGCCTCGGGCAAGTCGCTGTGCTACCAGGTGCCGATCGTGTCGTCGGTGGTCGAAGGGCGGCGCGACACCGCGCTGCTCGTCTTCCCCACCAAGGCCCTCGCGCAGGACCAGCTCCGCTCGCTGCGCTCGTGGCTCGTCCCCGGCCTGCGGGCCGTCACCTACGACGGCGACACCGCCACCGACGACCGCGCCTGGGCGCGCAAGAACGCCAACGTGGTGTTGACCAATCCGGAGATGCTGCACATGGGCATCCTCCCGGCGCACAAGCAGTGGGCGACGTTCCTGATGCGCCTCCGCTACGTCGTCGTCGACGAGCTCCACACGTTGCGGGGGATCTTCGGTTCGCACGTCGCGCACGTGCTGCGCCGGCTGCGCCGCGTCGGCGAGCACTACGGCGCGCAACCGACGTTCTGTTTCGCCAGTGCGACGATCGGCAATCCCGGCGAGCTCGCGAGCGCGCTGTGTGGCCTCGACGTCGAGCAGATCGACGACGACGCGTCACCGCGCGCGGCGCGCGAGCTCGCGTGCTGGCAGCGGCCGCTGCTCGACTCGCATTCGGGCGCACGCGCCTCGGCCAATGTCGAGACCGCGGAGTTGATGACGCGGTTCGTGCGCGCCGGCCACCAGACCCTCGCGTTCACGCGCAGCCGGCGCGGCGCCGAAGTCGTCGCGCAGTACGCGCGGCGGCGGCTGGCCGACGTCGCGCCCGACCTGAGCGATCGCGTCGCCGCGTACCGCGCCGGGTACCTGCCCGAGGAGCGGCGCGCGCTCGAGCACGCCATCTCGCACGGCGACCTGCTCGGTGTGGCCGCCACCAATGCGCTCGAGCTGGGGATCGATGTCGGCGGGCTCGACGCCGTGATCCTCAACGGGTTCCCGGGCACCCTGGCCTCGCTGTGGCAGCAGGCCGGCCGCGCCGGGCGTACCGGCCGGCAGTCGGCCGCGGTGCTCGTCGCCGGCGACGACCAGCTCGACCAGTGGTATGCCGCGCATCCCCGCGAGCTCACCCGGCGAGCGCCCGAGCGGGCGGTCGTCAACCCGCAGAACCCGTACGTGCTGCGCGCGCAGGTCGCATGCGCGGCGCACGAGCTTCCGCTGACCCCCGACGACGAACGCTGGTTCGGCAACGGGCTCGACGACGCCGTGCGCGCCCTCGTCCACGACGACCTCCTGACACCGCGCGCCGGCCGCATGTACTGGTCGGGCGGCCGATCGCCCGCGCGCGACGTCGGGCTGCGCAGCGGATCGTCGATCGAGTACCAGCTCATCGACGTCGACGAGGAACGCACGATCGGTACCGTCGACGACGCGCGCGTCTTCACGGTCGCGCATCCCGGTGCGGTGTACCTGCATCAAGGGCGCCAATATCGCGTCGACCGGCTCGACACCATGCAGCACATCGCCGTCCTCGAGCCCTACGACGATGCCGACGAGTACACCCAGGCGCGCACGGAAACCGACATCTCGATCGTCGGCGAGGACGCGTTCCAGCCGCTCGGCGACGCGACGGTGCACGTCGGCACTGTCGAGGTCTGCAATCAGGTGGTGGCGTACCAGCGGAAGCAGATCTCGACGAACGGGGTCATCGAGGTGTGCGCCCTCGACCTGCCGCAACGCGCGCTCGAGACGCGTGCGTGCTGGTACACGATTCCGCCCGACGTCGTCGAGCGCGCCGGCATCGATCCCGCACAGCTCATCGGCGCGGTACACGCCGCCGAGCACGGCCTGATCGGCATGCTGCCCCTGTTCACCATCTGCGACCGGTGGGACGTCGGCGGCGTGTCGATGGCATCGCACCCCCAGACCGGCCAGCCGACAATCTTCGTCTACGACGGGTATCCGGGCGGCGCGGGCATCGCCGAGCTCGCGTTCGATGCCGCCGCGCAGCACGCGCGCGCGACGCTGGATCTCATCGCGGCATGCCCGTGCGACGACGGCTGCCCGTCCTGTGTCCAGTCGCCGAAGTGCGGCAACTGGAACGAGTACCTCGACAAGGCGGCGGCGGTTGCGTTGCTGCGCGTGATGACGCGTGAACGTCAGGGCGTGTCGCGTCGCGCGTAGCCGCACGCGAAGCGGTCGAGCTCCTCGTCGCTCGGCCACGCGTACGCGTCGGAGTGCTCGATCGGATCGCGCAGCATCACCAGCGGTCGCTCGCAGGGAGTCTCTTCGGAGAGAGGAACGAGCAGCCGGGGAACGTCTGCGTGCGGCAGCACCCGCACGTCGGCGACGGGAGCCGGCCGCTCGGGCTCCTCGACTGCAGCCGGTCGAGCTGCTCGTTCCGGCGCGAGCTGAGACGGTGACGCCAACTGCGCGGCGAGGTCGTTGATCGCGGCAGTCAGCGCCGCGACCTGCGAGGCCAGCGCCTCGACGTCGGGGAGCGCGGGCCCGGGGTGCGGATGAGCGCGGCGCGGTTCGTCCTCCGCCGCGGTCTCGGTCCGTCTTGGCGTGATCGGCGCTTCCATCATGGCCTCCACCAGTTGCTGTACGGCCTCCACCGACAGCGATGTCAGGGATCGGGGTTGGGGTCGGGATTCGGGTTCGGGATCCGGCTCCCGCGACTCGTTCGGAACGAGCCGCTCGATCGGCCCCGAAGCTCTCAGCCGCTCGCGTCGTGCCTGCCACGCAACGGCGAAGTACCACAGTCCGGCAACGAAGCACAGGAGTGCGACGACAGCGGCAACCACGCCGCCCCGCCCGAGCCGGACGAACCGCGCGACGGCCTCCATCGTTGCCGTGACACCACGCGATCGCAGGTCCATCCCGTCGCCTCCCGAGGGACTCGTCCGTCCTCATCGGCAGGGTGGGCGCCGGCCGTCAGGCGTCCGGCGCCGGATCGGCGGTCTCGGTGGCCTCGAGCCGCGGCTCCCCCTCGGGCCACGCCGCGGCGGCTCGGTCCTCGTCGTCCATCCAGGCGCGGACCCGCTGCCGTTCCTGGTCGAGATCGAGCAGGCGACGCATGATCACTTCACGCGGGTCGGGCGCGGGCGCGGTTTCCGGGCGCGCCTCGGCGCCCGGCGTGGTCGACGCCGAGCGCGCGAGGTCGCGAGTTGGGAACACGTCGGGCGGCGAGCGGTCCGCCTCGGGCGGGCCGCGCCCGTCGGCCTCGGCGCCGGGACTGCGCGCCCGGGCCGGGGGCGCGGGCGCGCCGCTCGCACCGTCGGTGTTCGTTGCGAGCCGAACGATGATCTCGGTCAGCTCGACGAGCCGCCTCGCCAGCTCGGCCAGGGCGTCGTTGCTCCCGGGGGACCATCCGGGAGGCGCCATGACGAACGGGGAGAACGGCATCTCGCGTTCGCGCCGCTTGGAACCGCGCAGCTCGAACACGAACCAGATCGCCGCGAGCACGAGCGCGACGATCACGATCACGGGCAAGGCCGCGCCCTGCCACCACGGTCTGCCCGCCGAGACCGGGGCGGAGCTCGCGTTGGTGTTGTTGTTGTCGCCCGACGCATTGGCCGTGCCGGTCGCGGGCGTGGTGCCGGTCGCGGGCGACGAATCGATCGTCGTCGGCGGCGCGCCGAGCGTCGACGACCACGCCGCGACGTTGCCGCTGCCGTACTCGACGTCGACCGCGATGTCGGTGGGAGTACCCGGCGTCGTTGCGTTCCACGGAAGGTCGAGGGTCGTGTCGCGGCTCGCGGCGAGATCGGCGTCGAACTGCAGCGTTTGCGGATGATCACCGCCGACGCGCACATGACCGCTGACGTGCGCGCCCTGGTTGCCGAAGTTGCGCAGCACGATCGCGAGATCGTGCGTCGAGCCCTGGTCGACGCGATGGACGTCGGCCACGGCGATCTGCGCGGTCGCGGCACCGGACACGGTGATGGCGACCGGGAACGTGACGTTCGCGGTACCGGAACGCGGGCTGCCGTCGGCGGCCGACACGGCGCTCTCGACCGTCGCCACGACGTGCACGAGCACGGGCCCCGGCTGCGTGTCGTGCGGAACGGCGACGGTCATCGGCACGGTGGTCGCGCCGTGCGGATCGATCTGCACGACGTCGTCGGCGAAGCCAAGCCACGCAGCCGCGCCGGCGCCCAGGTTTCCGACCGCGTCGGTCGCGGTGAGTTTGACCGTCAGCCGCAGATCCTGCGTGTGGTTCGACACCACGAGGTCGTGCTCTTCGCTCGCGCCCGCGTCGAGCGTCACGGCCAGCCCGTTGCCGACCACCTGCGAGATCGACAGGCCGACCGCGTCAGCGGGAAGCGCGGTGGCTGCCTGCGTGCCCGGGGCCGGCGCCGCGGGCGCGGGCGCGGCGGGAAGCGCGGCGACTGGGCGCGCCGCGACGACGAGCACAGCCGTTGCGCTCACGAGGAGCGCGATCCTTCGCTTCATGTCTCGTGGTCCCGGTCGGAGATGCCGGAGGCATCGTCCACCGAGGCCTCATCGGTCAAGCGGCCCGGTACTTGACGTAGGTCGCACGGCGGCTGCGGCGCCGCACGGTGACGGCCGCCCCGACGAGGGCCACCGCGGCGAGCGCCGCGAGCAAGAGCCACAGGCTGAAGCCGACTCCGTGGTGCACCTGCAGCCCGCGGAGCTGGCTCTCGAGGTTCGACTCGGTGGCGCCTGCGATCACGATGTCGCCGTTCCAGCTGGTGCGCCGGCCGCCTTCGTAGGTGAGGTCGACCTCGACGTGGTGCGTGCCCGGGACCACGGTCTTTGTCCACGGCATCGAGTACACGATGGCGGTGCCGCTCACGAAGGTGTCGATGTTGAACTCGTAGTCAGTGTTGGTGTCGGCGACCCGCACGACGCCCTTGCCGTGGGCGAACGCATTCCCGCGGTTCGCGAGGTGGAGCCCGAGCGCCACGCCGCCGGGCGTCGCTTTCGGATCGACGCCGGTCACGACGAGCTGCGGTGCTCGCGGCCCCGGAACATCGACCTCGACGGCGATGAGCCGCTGGGATTGCACCGCGATCGCGAATCCGGCGGTGTTGGGCCGGTTGGTCCCACTGAGGTGGGCGTCCCGAATCGGTACCGACGCGCTGACCCCGGCGAGGTACTGGCCCGGCGGGGTTCCGGCCGGCACCTGGACGGTGAACGGGATGTCGCGGGTCTCACGCGGCTTCATCGTGATCTCGGGCGACGACACGACGACCCAGCGGCTCGTCCCCGCCTTGGCGCTTCCCGGCGAGCCGTACGTCGCGCCGGTCTGGTCGCTGGTCGCGGCGTCGACGGCTTCGACGTCGACGGTCACCGCGTGGTCGTTCGGGTTGAACACCCGGAGCTTCTGCGTCAGTGACGCGCCCGGGCCCAGCGGCAGTTGGTAGTAGGCCCCGCGCGCGACGATCGAACCGGGTGCCGGGGTCGCCGCGACGAACTCGGCCGCCGCGGGGGCGGCGACGAGCGTCGACGCCGCGGCGTGACCACGGCCGCGAGCACCCACCGCCTCATCTGTGTGCCTCCCGGAAGTGCGCGAAACGAACGAAAGCGCCGGCCCGGGTCGCTCGACCGGGACCGGCGCTCCTCGTCGTCCTATCGGCAGCTACGGCGTGTTCGTGATCGCAATCGTCGCGGTCGTGCAGTAGTTGCCGGCGTAGGTGTTGGAGGGCACGACCAGCTTGAGGATCTGGGGCGACACCAGGTAGGTGCCCATGCCCTCGTCCGCGCCGACCAGGGCGTTGTTGCGGTGCCCCGTGTCGACGATCACCTTGGCCGTCGTGAAGTCGCCGTTGTCGTAGCCCTGGACGGTCCCGAGCAGGGTGTCCGAGGTCCCCGTCGTGACAACCGGCGCGTTCATCGACGCACCCGTCGCGTCGAGCGTGTGCGTCGACCCGCCCGAGCAGTCGGCGTTCGTGAGCGCGTTGTACACGCCGTTGTCGAGGCTGGGCAGCGTCAACGTCACATGCCAGCCGCTCCCCGAGCCGGACGCGTCGATGATCGTGAACGGCGCGATCGTGGCGCTCGTGAGCTGCGGGTTGCCGTTCAGCGTGACTCCGGCGAAGTCGGTGACCGTCGGGTAGATGCCGGTGGCGTTCTGGTGGTCGGCGTCGAAGTGCGGCCCGGTGCCGGCGCCCACGACCTCGTGGACCTCGCTGCCGTTGCTGAACTGGTCGGCCTGGGCCATGCCCGCCGACACGGCGGTGGCCAGCACCGCGGCCAGCGTCACACCGAGGAACTTCTTCTTCATCGACATGGTCGCATCCTTGAGTCGCACGCCCACGGCTTCCGAACCTGGGTCTCGGCGAGGATCGACGCGCCCCGGTGACCGCTTGAGCCGAATGTGGCTGGTGTGAGTGCGGCGTGCCGCATATCACTGTGGTGCGCGGGCGGGCGCGGTCGAATTGCGCAGTTCATGGACGAATGGCGGAGCCTCCCGCCACCGTGGCGTGCGCGACGGCCGAGGCTGCGCCCCGCGCCACCGTCGCGACGGCATCCCTTCCGGCACAGCGGCACACCACGAGCCGGGCGCCGTTGGCGGCCGCGGTCTCGGCGGCGGCCCGCGCGGCCTCGCCGGGGGTACGTCCGAGCGCGAGCGCGTCGGCGGCCGCGAGGGCGGCGGCGTCGGCCGCGGTCTCCGCCCGGGCCTTGTCGGCGACGGCGCCACCGAGCCGGCCGAGTGCCAGCGCGAGCATCAGCGCCAGCGCCAGGGCTGCGGCCACGATCGGCGTCACATTGCCTCTTTCCGCGGCCCCTCGTTCCCCAGACATGGGCGGTCAGGGCCGTTCCACGCGCATCACTGCCCGGGCGTGCAGCGTGATGTCGGGCAGCACGGCGCCGAGCAGCGGCAGCGCGATGGCGCGGTGCACCGCGACCTCCACCTCCACCGGCTGACCGACGGCTCCGCGCCGCACGATGCGCACGCGCGCGCCGGTCAGCGTGCGCCGCGCGGCTGCGGCCACGCGCGCCGGGTCGGCGGTGACCGCGGCCTCCCGCGCCGCGTCACGCGCCGCGTGCACCACGAGGATCTCGTCGCGCCCGACGAGCGCGACTTGCACGACCATCACGAGCGACGCGGCAAGGAGCGGCAGCAGGAGCGCCAGCTCGACCGTCGATTGCCCGTGTTCGGGACGCGCGCGCACGCGCGCGTCCCGAACATTTCGGTGGCGTCGCATCAGAGCGGCAGCACCTTGTGGAGCACGGAGCTGAACAGATCGGAGACGATGTTCGTCTTGTGCGCCCACATGAGGACGAGGCCGGCGATGGCTGCGGCCGCGAGCATCACCAGCGCGTACTCGGCGGTGCTCTGCCCCGACTCGTTCCGCGCCGGACGGCGCGCGATGCCGCACCACACACACAACAACAGGTTGAACACGGACGACCTCCTCGGGTCGATCACGCGGCGGCGCACGCGCGCCGCCGAAGCACGATGTCGGGGAAGGCCGGCGCTCAGCGGTGCAGCCCGTCGAGGACGACGGGGACGACCGTGAGCAGCGCGAACGCGGGCAGGATGCATCCCACCAGCGGAAAACAGAGCCGGACGGGCACGGTGCGCGCCCGCGCCTCGGC
>DATMUX010000586.1:0-4340 GCA_035563695.1 Acidimicrobiia bacterium | reverse complement strand
CGCTACAACCGTCGGAATGACCGGCAGCCTATTTTCTTCGCGATCCTCGACCGCGTTGTGAAGGAGCCTCTTCTAGCCGCCGAGTAGTGCTGCCGAGCGCGTCAAAGAAATCGCGCGTATCAGTTGGATGTTGCTTCTGGGCGATGTCATCGGCCGGCGGCCGAGGCTTGCCGGTCTTGTTCTTCGTCGGTTTCTCGTTATTCCGAGCCATCGGGATCCCAGTTCTCCTAGGCTGCTCGGCTTTTCGCGCTTGCGGGAAGCCGGGAGGGTGTTGCCACGCGGTCGTGGCCCCAGTCTTAGCCCCTGCGGGCACTCACGCGGTGCCGGGTTCGACACCCGCATCCTCCGCTTAGAGATTCATCGCGGCTCGCAGACCGGCCGCGACACGCTCCATGGTCTGTGGAGTGAGTGCCGCAATCTGACTTCGAAACCGCGCCTTCGGGATTGACGCGACAAGATTGCATCGGGCGCTTCCACCCATGGGATCGCTTTGCGAAAGCTTAACGATCTCTGCGATGTCGGGAAGGTTCGGGGAACCGCCGATCGGTATCGCGAGCACGCTATCCATCGCAGATTGGTTCCGGTGGTTATTGCTTACGACGAGATACCTCTTGTTATCGTCTTGCTCCGGCACTTCGACGTACCAGACCTGCCCGCGCATCGGTGTGGGAAGCGCGCCCCCGGGCGGCGTCACCTACTAGTCCTGCGAATCCAGAACCTCTGCCGCCATCGCAAACGACTGCTCGCTCGAAACCTCATCTGCGTTGTCGGTCTCCCACCGGGCAAGCTGCGCGTAGCGGTGCTGCAAGAGCCAACCTTCGAAGTCGTCGCCGCGACGACGCTGTACGGGCAGGCCATGGCGGTCTACGTCCGGAGCGTTGGACGCAGCGCGAGAGAATGCGGTGGCGCCCGTCGAGCCGCCAGAGCGGACCACGGCGAAGCTCTCACTGCTCATGGGCAGACTCATTAGGGCGTCTCCGCGTCGAGAGTGTTGATTAGGGCGCCGAGCAAATTGTGAAGTTCCCGAAGCCGGGTCTCGTTCATGCTGTATCGGGCCAGCGTCCGCACGGTGATGTATCCCAGCTTCTCCAACTGCGCCATCCGCTCCGTCGGCGATTCGCCGACCGTGACCGGAGGAACCACCTGGCCCACCGTCAGAAAGAACTCCTGCTGGGCGGTGCCAGTGAGCGAGAACTGATTGGCAATGTAAACGGCGACGGTCTCGCCCTCGTCCCAGACGAGAGGCAACTGCACGCCTTCGTTGCCCAGACTGCTGTTGGTCATCTGCCGCTTCCGACGATCGAGTTACACGCCTGTAACACCATAAGTGTACTCTCTCCCACTGTGCGCGCGCAGCGTCCAGCGCCGCACGCAACGCGCGTGCCCATGTGTCGGCAGTAGACGCTTGGCGCTGGAGAGACAAAGCGGTCAAATCCTCAGTACGTGTCGTGGATTTACAGTTACCTCGTCAAGCGGTTTATCGTCCCGGTCGTGGATACGAAGCGCCGGTTCTGGGGCTGGGGGGTCGAGGGCGCCGGTCCGACGCCCGACCAGCAGCAGAAGATGGGGGCGACGATCGCCCGGCGCTTCGGCGCGGCTCCGCCCGTCGCGATCGCGCCACCGGCGATCGACGAGATCGACCTGCGGCCGCCGCGGATCGCCGCGCCGGCCGCGCTCGCGCACCTGTGCACCGACGATCCCACCGAGCGCGCCGGGCACACCTACGGCAAGAGCTTTCGCGACGTGTGGCGCGCGTTGCACCGCGACTTCTCGCAACCACCCGATCTGGTGGCGATCCCGCGCGACGAGCACGACGTCGCCGCGCTGCTCGACTGGTGCAGCGACGCCCGCGTTGCCGCGGTCCCCTACGGCGGCGGATCATCGGTCGTCGGCGGGGTCGAGTGCGACGTGGGTGACGATTACCGCGGCGCGGTGTCGATCGACCTGCGCGCGCTCGACCGGGTCCTCGACATCGACCGCGTCTCGCGCGCCGCGCGCATCCAAGCGGGCGTCTACGGTCCCTCACTCGAGGAACAGCTCCGGCCGCACCGCCTCACGCTGCGCCACTTTCCCCAGTCGTTCGAGTTCTCGACGCTCGGCGGCTGGCTCGCGACCCGTTCCGGCGGCCACTACGCGACGCTGCACACGCACATCGACGACTTCGTCGAGTCGATACGCGCGGTCACGCCCCGCGGCGTCTGGGAGAGCCGCCGGCTCCCCGGCTCGGGCGCGGGCCCGTCGCCCGACCGCCTCCTGCTCGGCTCCGAAGGAACGCTCGGCGTCATCACCGAGGCCTGGATGCGCGTGCAGGACCGCCCGACGTTCCGCGCGTCGGCGACCGTGCGGTTCGCCAATTTCGAGACCGCGGCCGGCGCGGCACGTGCAATCGCGCAGGCGGGCCTCTACCCGGCAAACTGCCGGGTGCTCGATCCGCTCGAGGCCCAGCTCACGGGCACGGACGACTCCGGCGACACGATCCTGCTGCTGGCATTCGAGTCGGCCGACCATCCGCTCGGCGCGTGGATCGCACGCGCGGTGGAATGCGCGCGCGATCACCACGGCACCGTGGCCGACGACGCCATCGTGGTGCGCAGCGACGCCGGTGAAGGAGCGCGCGACGGCGCGGCCGGCAACTGGCGCAACGCGTTCGTGCGCGCGCCGTACACGCGTGACGCGATCGTCGCGCTCGGCGTGATCAGTGAGACGTTCGAGACGGCCTGCACCTGGGACCGCTTCCCTTCCCTGCACGCCGACGTCACGCAGGCCGTGCTCGGCGCCACGCAGGCCGCGGGCGCGTGGCCCGCGGCCGTCACCTGCCGCTTCACGCACGTGTACCCGGACGGTCCCGCGCCCTACTTCACCGTGCTCGCCCTCGGCCGCGAGCCCGAACAGCTCGCGCAGTGGGATGCGATCAAGACCGCGGCCGCGGAGGTACTCGCCCGCCACGGCGCCACGATCACGCACCATCACGCCGTCGGTCGCGACCATCGGCCGTGGTACGACCGGCAGCGGCCCGAGCCGTTCGGCGCTGCGCTACGCGCCGCGAAAGCGGCCGTCGATCCGGCGGGCGTGCTCAACCCCGGGGTACTGATCGACCCATGACGTTTCGCGCGGTGATCTTCGACCTCGGGGGCGTCGTGTTCCCGTCGCCGTTCGAGGCGTTCGACGCGTACGACCACGGCAACGGGCTCGCGAAGGGCACGCTGCGCGCCCTCATCCGGCGCAGCAGCGAGGAGGGCGCGTGGGCCGCGCTGGAACGCGGCGAGCTGAGCCTGGACGAGTTCGTCGTGGCGCTCGAGGCCGAGGCCGACGCGGCCGGCTTCCGGCTCGACGCCCGCAAGCTGATGGCGCTCATCGGCTCGGGGCTTGGGCCCCGGCCCGAGATGGCACGCGCAATCGAGCACATCCGCGCCCGGGGCCTGAAGACCGCGGCGCTGACGAATAATTGGTCCGACAGTGCGGACGCCGCGAAGCCAGGGATGGCGCAGCAAGGGAGCCATGTGACGGATGGGCGTTCCCCGCCGCACGCGCTCCACGACATGCTCGCGTTCGATGTGATCATCGAGTCGTCGGTGGTCGGACTGCGCAAGCCCGACCCGCGCATCTACGCGTTGGCGCTCGCCCGCCTCGACGTGCTCGCGTCGGAAGCCGTGTTCCTCGACGATCTCGGCATCAATCTCAAGCCGGCCCGCGAGATGGGCATCACGACGATCAAGGTCGCCGACCCGGCCGACGCGCTGGCCGAGCTCGAAGCGGTGCTCGGATTCGGGCTGCGCTGAGATGGACCTGCTCTGGGTACGCCACGCCGAGCCGGAACGCATCGCGCCGGGGACGGGCGTACCCGCGAACCCGAGCCTGACCGGGCGCGGCCGCGCCCAGGCGGAACGCATCGCGGCCTGGCTGGCGCACGAACCGGTCGACGCGGTGCTGTCGAGCCCGCAGCAGCGCGCGGTCGAGACGGCCGACCCGATCGCGACGGCGCACGGGCTCACCACCGAGATCGTCGAGGGCCTGGTCGAGTACGACGTGCAGGCCGACCACTACATCCCGATGGAGGAGATGCGCGCCAACAACGACCCGCGGCTGCAGGCGATGATCGAAGGACGCTGGCAGGAGTTCGGCGGCGAGTCGCCCGAGCTGTTCCGCGCGCGCGTTGCCGGGGCGATCGACGAGATCGTCGCCGCGCATCCGGGTGAGCGGGTCGTGGCGGTGTGCCACGGCGGCGTGATCAACGTTGCCCTCGCGCTCGTGCTCGGCCTCGATCGCCACCTGTGGTTCGATCCGCAGTACACGTCGCTCTCGCGCATGCGCGCGTCACGTAGCGGCGTGCGATCGATCGT
>DATMUX010000585.1:0-8739 GCA_035563695.1 Acidimicrobiia bacterium | reverse complement strand
CCGGCCGCCCGCCAGTAGCGCTCGTTGGCGCGCGCCGAGACGGTGAGGCGCAGCACGCCGAGGTCGGTCCCGGGCGTCAGCGCCGAGAACTCGAGCAGCGGACTATGCATGTTCCTGTATGGTATGCGTCATGGCGTATCGAGCGGCGGTGGTGGGCGGCTCAGGGTATACGGGAGCGGAGCTGCTCCGGCTGCTGGCCGCGCACCCCGACATCGAGGTCGCGCACGTCACCGCCGAGTCGAACGCCGGGGCGCGCCTCGCCGATCTCTATCCGTCGCTCGCGCCCGTGTACGGCGATCGGGCGTATGCGCCCCTCGACGCGGCCGACCTGCGCGGGCTGGACCTCGTGTTCTGCGCGTTGCCCCACGGCGCGAGCCAGGCGCTGCTTCCCGGCCTCGTCGACGACGTCGCCCACATCGTCGACCTCGGCGCCGACTTCCGGCTCCCGGCCGACGTGTACGCGCGCTGGTACGGCGAGCCGCACACCGCGCCGGAGACCGTCGGCCGCTTCGCGTACGGTCTCGTCGAGCTGTACCGCGACGACCTCGCGACGCACGCGCACATCGCGGCGCCGGGTTGTTATCCGACTGCGGTGAGCCTCGCGTGCGCGCCCTTGCTCGCGCTACGCCTCGTCGAGCCGAAGGTCATCGCCGACGCGGTGTCGGGCGTCTCGGGCGCCGGTCGCTCGCTCAAGACCACGAGCCTGTTCTCCGAGGCGAACGAGAACGTGTCGGCCTACGGCCTGCTGACGCATCGGCACACCGCGGAGATGGAGCAGGCGCTCTCGAAGGTCGCGCAACGGCCGGTCGACGTGCTGTTCACGCCCCACCTCGTGCCGGCCACGCGCGGCATCCTCGCCACCTGCTACGCGCGGCCGTCGGCGCGGGGCTTGTCGACGGCGCGGCTGCTCGAGCACTACCGCGACTTCTACGCGAACGATCCGTGCGTGGTCGTCGTCGACGAGCCGTCGGGCACCAAGGCGACCTACGGCGCCAACGTCGTCCACGTCACGGTGCGCTTCGACGGCCGCACCGACACCGTGATCGCGATCGCCGCCGAGGACAACCTCGTCAAGGGAGCGTCGGGCCAGATGATCCAGGCGGCCAACGTGGTGCTCGGGCTGCCCGAGACGACGGGCCTTCCGTTGCTGGGGATCCTGCCGTGAGCGTCACGGCGGCGTCGGGATTCGTCGCGGGCGGGCTCGCCTGCGGCATCAAGGAGTCGGGCGCGCCCGATCTCGCGATCGTCGCGACCGGCGACCGTGCGCCGGTACCCGCGGCGGGCGTGTTCACGACGAACCTCGCGCAGGCCGCGCCGGTGCAGATCTCGAAGCGCCATCTGTCCGAGGCGCAGGCCGCGGCCGTCGTATTGAGCTCCGGGAACGCGAACGCCGCGACGGGTGAGCCCGGTCGACGCGACGCGGCGCGGATGTGCGAGCTCGCGGCGCAGGGCCTGGGCGCGGCACCCGACCGCGTGCTCGTGTGCTCGACCGGATTGATCGGCATCCCGATGCCCATGGCCGCGCTCGAGGCCGGCATCCCCAAGCTGTGCGGGCAGCTCGCGGCGGACGGCGGCGCCGAGGCGGCGCGCGCCATCATGACCACCGATACGCTGCCCAAGGAAGCCGTCGCGGGGATCGGCCACGCCGTCGTAGGGGGCATGGCCAAGGGCGCCGCGATGCTGTCGCCCGCGATGGCGACGATGCTCGCGGTCATCACCACCGATGCCGCGGTCGCGCCCGCCGATCTGCAGCGCGCGCTGGCTCACGCGGTGTCGGACTCGTTCGACTGCCTGATCGTCGACGGCTGCCGGTCGACCAACGACACGGTGCTCGTGCTGGCGAACGGCCGGGCCGGCGCGGTCGGCCCGCACGACTTCACCGACGCGCTGACCGAGGTGTGCGGCTCGCTCGCCGAGCAGATGGCCCGCGACGCCGAGGGCGCGACGAAATTCGTGCGGGTGAACGTGCGGGGCGCCTGGTCCGACGGCCAGGCGCGCACCGCCGCCCGGGCGGTGGCGAGCAGCCAGCTCGTGCAGTGCTCGCTGAACGGCGGCGATCCCTACTGGGGCCGGATCCTGTCCGAGCTGGGCGCCAGCGGCGCCTACGTCGATCCCGAACGGGTCGACATCTCGTACGGCGGCATCACGGTCTGCCGCGACGGCGTGGCCTGCGTCCACGACACCGCCGGGCTCGCGCGGGTGATGGCGGGCCCCGACATCGAGATCACGTGCGATCTCCGCCTGGCGCACGGCGAAGCGACGGTGCTGACGACCGACCTCTCGCACGCGTACATCGACGAGAACCGGAGAACGTCGTGAGCGCGATCGATCCGCGGGTGGTCGATGCCGGCGAGAAGGCGCACGTGCTCGCCGAGGCGCTGCCGTACATCCGCGAGTTCGCAGGGACGACGGTCGTGGTCAAGTACGGCGGGCACGCGATGGAGAAGCCCGAGCTGGCCGAGCTGTTCGCGACCGACGTCGTGCTCATGCGGCTGGTCGGCATCAATCCCGTCGTCGTGCACGGTGGCGGGCCGCACATCACCGATCTGATGCGCCGGCTCGGCAAGGAGCCGGAGTTCGTCGACGGCCGCCGGGTCACCGACGCCGAGACCGTCGACATCGTGCGGATGGCACTCGTCGGCAAGGTCAACCGCGACGTCGTCGCGAAGATCAACCAGTTGGGCTCCTACGCCGTCGGGTTGTCGGGCGAGGACGCGGGCCTCATCCGCGTCGACCAGCGCGATCCGCGTCTCGGCTTCGTCGGTGACGTGCGCGAGATCGACCCCACGATCGTGCTGCGCCTCCTGCGGGAGGAGCTGATCCCGGTGATCGCGACGGTCGGCGTCGACGACACCGGCCAGGCGTACAACATCAACGCCGACACGGTCGCGGGCGCGGTCGCCGAAGCGCTCGATGCCGAGAAGCTCGTCTACCTGACCGACGTCGCCGGCGTGTACTCGGACTGGCCCGACGAGTCGTCGCTGATCTCGCGCATCGACGTCGACGGGCTGGAGAAGCTGATCGCCGGCGGCAAGATCACCGAGGGCATGATCCCGAAGTTGGAATCGTGCATCGCGGCCCTGCGTAGCGGCGTGCGCCGGGCGCACATCCTCGACGGCCGGCTCCCGCACGCGCTGTTGCTCGAGTTCTTCACCCGGGAAGGTGTCGGCACGATGGTGTTCTCGTGACGGTGTTCGACGAGATCCAGGCGCTCGACGCCGCGCACGTGATGCAGACGTACGGCCGCTTGCCGGTCGCGTTCGTGCGCGGTGAGGGCACGCTGTTGTGGGACAGCGAGGGCAAGGAGTACCTCGACTTCCTGAGCGGGCTCGCCGTGACGTCGCTCGGGCACGCGCACCCGGAGGTTGCCGCAGCGATCGCCGAGCAGGCCCACACGCTGCTGCACGTGTCGAACCTCTACTACAACGACGTGCAACCGCGGGTCGCGGCACGCCTGAACGCGTTGTTGGGCGGCGCGGGGCGCGTGTTCTTCTGCAACTCCGGTGCGGAAGCCAACGAGTGCGCGATCAAGCTCGCGCGCCGCCACGGCCAGCGGCACGGCGGCCCGGAGCGGTATCACGTCGTGAGCGCGTACGGATCGTTCCACGGCCGCACCCTCACGACGCTCGCGGCCACCGGCCAGCCGCAGAAGCAGGAGACGTTCCAGCCCCTGCCGAGCGGGTTCCGCCAGGTGGCCTTCGACGACCTTGCCGCGCTCGAAGCGGTGATGGACGAGCGGGTTGCGGCCGTGCTGCTCGAACCCGTGCAGGGCGAGGGCGGCGTGAACCCGGCGTCGACCGAGTACCTCGAAGGCGTGCGGCGCCTGTGCGACGAGCGTGAGGCGCTGTTGATCGTCGACGAGGTCCAGACCGGCCTCGGGCGTACCGGGCGATGGTTCGGTTTCGAGCACTCGGGAGTCGAACCCGACATCGTGACGATGGCGAAGGCTCTCGGCAACGGTGTGCCGATCGGTGCGTGCTGGGCCCGGGCCGGCGTCGCCGCCGCGTTCGCGCCGGGCGACCACGCGACGACCTTCGGGGGGCAGCCGCTGGCCGCGCGCGCCGCGCTCGCCGTGCTGACGGTAATGGAGCGCGAGCGCGTGCCCGAACGGGCGGCGCGGGCCGGCGCACGTCTCACCGAGGCGCTGTCGGAGCTCGACGGCGTCGCCGAGGTGCGAGGATCCGGGTTGCTGGTCGCGGCCGAGCTGGGCGCGGGGCGCGACGCGCGCGAGGTGGCGCAGCGGTGCCTCGACCTCGGGCTCGTCGTCAATGCCG
The DNA here is from genome assembly GCA_035563695.1 of Acidimicrobiia bacterium. Taxonomy (GTDB): domain Bacteria; phylum Actinomycetota; class Acidimicrobiia; order IMCC26256; family PALSA-610; genus DATMUX01. The sequence goes on along the minus strand of DATMUX010000585.1, from coordinate 4,465 downwards.
TGACGCCGACGGCGCTGCGCTTCGCCCCGCCGCTGCTCGTGTCCGATGCGGAGATCGACGCGGCCGCGGGCATCGTCGTCAAGGCCCTCGCATGAGCGCGGTGCGCCACGTCCTCGATGTCGACGACCTCGACCCGGCCCGGCTCGAGCGCATCCTCGCCGACGCCATCGCGTGGAAGGCCGAGCCCGGCCGGATCCCGCGCGCGCTCGAAGGGCGGGGCGTCGTCGCACTGTTCCAGAAACCGTCGGCGCGCACCCGGCTCTCGATCGAGATGGCGACCACGTCGCTCGGCGGCCATCCGATCTTCATCCGCGACGACGAAGTGGGCCTCGATCGGCGCGAGAGCGTCGAGGACGTCGCCCGCACGATGGCCGGCATGTGCGCCGTGATCGCGGCGCGGGTCTTCGACCATCACCTCCTCGAACGGATGGCCGCGGTGGTCGACGTCCCGGTCGTCAACTTGCTGTCGGGCACTGCGCACCCGTGCCAGGCGCTGGCCGATCTGCTGACGATCCGGGAGCACTTCGGCGATCTCGCGGGCCGGCGGCTCGCGTTCGTCGGCGACGGTAACAACGTGGCCGCGTCGCTCGCGTACGCCGCGGCGCTGTCGGGCCTGGAAGTCGTCGTCGCGTCGCCCGAGGGATACGAGCTCGACGCCGACGTCGTCGACCGGGCGCGCAATCTCGGAGGCGTCGTCGAGCTCGCGAGCGACCCCTACGACGCGGTGCGCGACGTCGACGTCGTATACACCGACGTGTGGACGTCGATGGGGCAGGAGGACGAACGCGCGCAACGGGTGCGTGCGTTCGCGGGCTGGACCGTCGACGAGGCGCTGATGAAGACCGCGGGCGACGACGCCGTCTTCATGCACTGCCTCCCGGCGCACCGCGGCGAGGAGGTCGACGCCGAGGTCATCGACGGGCCCCGCTCGGTCGTCTGGGTGCAGGCCGCGAACCGCATGCACTCCGCCCGCGCCCTGTTGGTCGACGTGGTGGATGCCGTCGACGTGGTGGATGCGGCCGGCGTGGCCCGCGCGCCCGGCGGGGAGGCGTGATGTCCACGCTCGGCAAGCCGCAGCGCCAGCACCGGATCCTGCGCATCCTCGAGGAGCAACCGATCTCGAGCCAGGCGCAGCTCGTGCAGATGCTCGAGGCCGACGGGATCGTCGCCACGCAGGCGACGGTGAGCCGCGACCTCGAAGAGCTGGGTGCGGTGAAGGTCAGGATCCCGGGCGGCGCGATGGCCTACGCGATCCCCGACTTCACGCGCGAGCGGGCGCCGTCCGACGATCACTTGAAGCGCCTCATGAGTGAGTTCGTCGTCGAGGTCGCGCACAGCGCGAACCTCGTTGTGCTGCGCACGCCGCCCGGGAGCGCGCACGTCGTCGCATCCGCGCTCGACCGCGCGTCGCTCGCGACGGTGCTCGGCACCGTTGCCGGCGACGACACCGTGCTCGTCGTGTGCAAGGAGTCGGTCGGCGGGGCTTCCGTCGCGGAGGAGCTCGCGGAGCTCGCCGGTCTGTAACAGGGGAAGGAAACGATCGTGCCCAAGCGGGTAGTGCTCGCCTATTCCGGAGGTCTCGACACTTCCGTCGCCGTGCGGTGGATGCGCGAAGAGTGGGGTGTCGAGGTCGTGGCGTGCGCGGTCGACGTCGGCCAGCTCGTGCCGGGCGAGGAGACGACGATTCGCGAGCGTGCGCTCGCCGCGGGCGCGATCGAGGTCGAGATCATCGATGCGCGCGAGCAGTTCGCGCGCGACTTCCTCGTTCCGGCGCTGCGCGCCAACGCGATGTACGAGGGCAAGTATCCGCTCGTGTCGGCGCTGTCCCGGCCCGTCATCGTCGAGCACCTCGTCGCGTCGGCGCGCCGCCACGGGGCCGACGCCGTCGCGCACGGGTGCACGGGCAAGGGCAACGACCAGGTGCGTTTCGAGGTCTCGTCGCGGGTGCTCGCGCCCGACCTCGAAGTGATGGCCCCGGTGCGCGTGTGGGGATTGACCCGGGCCGAGTGCATCGAGCTCGCCGACAAGTGGGAGATCCCGATCTCGGCGTCGAAGGAGAAGCTCTACTCGATCGACGAGAACATGTGGGGACGGGCCATCGAGTGCGGCGTGCTCGAGAACCCGTGGTCGCGCGCGCCCGAGGAGCCATTCACGCTGACTCGCCATCCGAAGGACGCGCCCGCCGAACCGGCCGACGTCGTCGTCTCGTTCGACCAGGGCGTGCCGGTCGCGCTCGACGGTCACGCCGTCGGGCTCGTCGACCTCATCGCCATGCTCGGGCGCGTCGTCGGCGACTACGGGTGGGGTCGCATCGACATGGTCGAGAACCGGCGCGTCGGCATCAAGAGCCGCGAGGTGTACGAGTGCCCGGCGTCGCTCGCGCTGATCCTCGCGCACTCCGATCTCGAGGGCATCACGCTGGAGCGCGACCTCGCCCGCGAGAAGCAGCGGCTCGAGATCCGGGTCGCCGAGCTCGTCTACGACGGACTGTGGCACACGCCGCTCATGCGCGCCCTCGACGCGTTCATGGTCTCGACGCAACAGCACGTGACCGGCGAGGTCCGGCTGCGGCTCGAGCCGGGGCGGTGCGCGGCCGTCGGCCGGCGCGGGCCGCGCAGCCTCTACGACCACGACCTCGCCACATACGACTCCGGCGACGCGTTCCGCCACCAGGACTCCGAGGGCTTCGTGCGGTTGTGGGGCCTGTCGGCCGAGACGTGGTCGCGCCGGCAAGGGCCGGGTTCAGCATGACCGGGCCGGAGTCGCCCGCGCCGGGCCGGCCGCTGTGGCACGGACGGTTCGGCGAGGGACCCTCCGACGAGCTGCTCGCGTTCACGGTCAGCCTGCCGTTCGATCGCCGGCTGGCGGCCGACGACCTCACCGGATCGCGGGCGCACGTGAGGATGCTCGAACGCGTCGGGCTTCTCACCGGCGAGGAGCGCGGCGTGATCCTGGCCGCGCTGGACCGGGTCGAGGAGGAGCTCGACGCCGGTGCGTTCGCGTTCGCGCCGACCGACGAGGACATTCACACCGCCATCGAACGGCGCGTCACCGAGATCGCGGGCGCCGCCGGCGCGAAGCTGCACACCGGCCGCAGCCGCAATGATCAGGTCGCGCTCGATCTGCGCCTGTACCTGCGGCGCGAGGGCCGCGACGTCGCCCGGCGCATCGACGCGCTGCAACAGGTGCTGCTGCAGCGCGCCGGCGAAGCGACCGACGTCGCGCTTCCCGGGTATACGCATCTGCAGCGCGCGCAGCCGGTCCTGCTCGCGCACCACTTGCTCGCGCACTTCTGGGCGCTGGCGCGCGACCTCGACCGCTGGCGCGACGCGCTCGAACGCGCCGACGTCTCGCCCCTCGGGGCGGGCGCGTTGGCCGGGTCGAGCCTGCCGCTCGATCCCGCGTGGGTCGCGGGCGAGCTCGGGTTCGAGCGGCCGTTCGAGAACTCGCTCGACGCGGTCTCCGATCGTGATTTCGTGGCCGAGGCCTTGTTCGTGGCCGCGCTGACCCAAGTGCATCTCTCCCGCATCGGCGAAGAGATCGTGCTGTGGTCGACCGAGGAGTTCGGCTTCGTGCGCCTCGCCGATGCGTACTCGACGGGGTCCTCGATGCTGCCCCAGAAGAAGAATCCCGACATCGCCGAGCTCGCGCGCGGGAAGGCCGGCCGCCTGATCGGCGACCTCGCGGGATTCCTCGCGACGCTGAAGGCGCTGCCGCTCGCGTACAACCGCGATCTACAAGAAGACAAGGAGCCGCTCTTCGACGCGCTCGACACGTGCAAGCTCTCGCTGAGCGCGCTCTCCGGGCTGCTCGCAACGGCGACGTTCGTCGACACGGCCATGACCGCCGGTGCCGACAGCCACTTCAATGCGGCAACTGATCTCGCGGAGCATCTCGTGCGTGCGGGCACACCCTTTCGCGAAGCGCACGCGGTGGTCGGTGCGCTCGTGCGACAGTCGGTCGAGCGGGGCGTGGCGCTCGACGAGCTCGTGTCGCACGACCGATCGACGCCGAACGCCTGCCCCAACCGCCCCGGCCCCGCGCACAGTTCGGGATCGCGCGCCGCCTTCGGTCGCCGGGCGCGCATGACGTCGAGCCCGTCGACGGGCGCGGCCGCGCGCAACAGCACGGCGTGGGCCTGCGCGCCCGGGCCGCAGACCGCGTTCATGCACCAGTGGTTGCCGTAGCTGAAGTAGACGTAGAGCGTGCCCGGCGCGGCGAACATCGACGCGTTGCGCGCGGTGCGGCCGCGGAAGGCGTGACTCCCCGGGTCCTCGGTCGCGCGGTAGGCCTCGACCTCGACGAGTCGCGCCGCGACACCGTGGCCGACCAGCACCTTGTTGAGCAGCTCGGGCGCGACGTCGAGCGCGTCGCGGTCGTAGAACGCCTTGGTCAGGGCCCGAGCCACGCGTGCTGCCGCTCCAGTCGCTCCCGCGCGAGCTCGAGCTCGCGCGCCACCGGCTCC
>DATMUX010000584.1:0-8169 GCA_035563695.1 Acidimicrobiia bacterium | reverse complement strand
CTCGCGGAGAATTCCCGTCCACCCGTTTCCCGAGGTCCGCCAGGCCAAGACGCGGAGCTACCCGCGCCGCGGCTCGCTTCGCCCGCGCCGCAGCAGGCAAGATCCGCTGATGGACACCGAACGCCGGGCGAGCGCTTCCGGGCTCATCCTGCTCACGCTCGCCTCGGCCCAGTTCTTGATGACGCTCGACAGCTCCGTCATGAACGTGTCGATCGCGACCGTCGCCAAGGACGTCGGCACGACGGTGACCGGAATCCAGACCGCGATCACGCTGTACACGCTCGTGATGGCATCGCTGATGATCACCGGCGGCAAGCTCGGCCAGATCTGGGGACGCAAGCGCGCGTTCTCGATCGGTTGCGTGATCTACGGCTGCGGATCGTTCACCACCGCGCTCGCGCCGAACCTCCTGATCCTGATCCTGGGATGGTCGCTGCTCGAGGGCATCGGCGCCGCGCTGATCCTGCCGGCGGTCGTTGCACTGGTGGCATCGAACTTCGGCCGGCCCGAGCGACCGCGCGCGTACGGGCTCGTCGCCTCGGCCGGCGCGATCGCGGTCGCGGCCGGACCACTCATCGGTGGCTTCTTCACGACGTACCTGTCGTGGCGGCTCGTGTTCGCCGGTGAGGTGCTCGTCGTGATCGTGATCCTGGCGCTCGCCCGCCGGGTCGCCGACACTCCGCCCGAGGCGGGCGTGCGCCTCGATCTCATCGGCACGGCGCTGTCGGCCGCCGGTCTCGCCCTGATCGTGTACGCCGTCATCCGCTCGGGCGCGTGGGGCCTGGTGCGGCCCAAGCCCGACGCGCCGGAGTGGCTCGGGCTGTCGATGTGCATCTGGTTGATCCTCGCCGGCGGCGTCGTGCTCGTCGCGTTCGCGAGCTGGGAGAGCCGGCGCATCGAGCGCGGCGAGGCCGCGCTCATCGACCCCGCGATGCTCAGGGTGCGTACCCTCACCGCCGGGCTCACGTCCTTCTTCTTCCAATACCTGTTGCAGGCGGGCGTGTTCTTCACGGTGCCGCTGTTCCTGTCGGTCGCGCTCGGCCTGTCGGCGATCGCGACGGGCGTGCGGCTCCTGCCGCTGTCGATCACGCTGTTGCTCGCGGCGGTCGGGATACCCCGGCTGTTGCCGAACGCGTCGCCGCGCCGGGTCGTCCGGTTCGGCTTCATCATGTTCTTCGCGGGCATCGTGATCCTCGTCGCCGCGCTCGACGCGGGCGCCGGACCCGAGATCGTAACCTGGCCGATGCTGCTCGCCGGCCTGGGCGTCGGCGCGCTCGCGTCGCAGCTCGGCGCGGTGACGGTGTCGGCGGTGCCCGACGAGCTGAGCAGCGAGGTCGGCGGCCTGCAGAACACGGTCACGAACCTCGGCGCCTCGATCGGCACCGCGCTCGCGGGGGCCGTGCTCATCTCGGCGCTCACGAGCTCGTTCCTGTCGGGCGTCACGAACAACCCGGCCGTGCCCAAGAACCTTTCGACACAAGCACAGGTCGAGCTCGCCTCGGGCGTGCCCTTCGTCTCGGACGCCGACCTCGAAGCCGCGTTGCAGAAGGCGAACGTTCCGCCCGAGACCGCGCACGCGATCGTCGACGAGAATGCGCAAGCCCGGATCGACGCGCTGCGCGCGTCGCTGTCGGTGCTCGCGCTCATCGCGCTGCTCGGGCTGGCGGCAACGCGCCGGTTACCGTCCGTCCAGCCGGGATCGACGCAGCAGGTCGCGGCCGGGGCAACCTGACCGGAGCGACCGCGCGCTCCTCTCGGTCAGCCGTCGAGTATCGACAGTCGGACCGCAGCAGATTCGAAGGCTTGCGAGGCGAGCAGCGCGTCGGCATCGAGCGCGGCACGGAACGTCTCCGCACCGATGACGTAGACGACGCAGTCGCTGCCGGCCGTGACGCTCGCCGTCCGCGCAGAGTTGTGCAGGAGCCCGATCTCACCGAAGTGATCGTTCTCGTGCAACGTCGCGATGACCGGGCCGTCGGTGCCACCCCGGCGAACATCGACCCGTCCATGGAGCACGGTGTAACAGTCGGTGCCGGCCGTCCCGGCCACGATGATCGGTTCGCCGACGACGAATCGCTCCTTCTCGACGCCGCGTGCGAGGCGTTCGAGCGCACCTTCGCGCAGGCCGGCGAACAGTGTGACCCGCTGCAGGTCGCCGACCACGCGGCGCAGACGGGCCCACACGATCGCTGCCTCCCGATCGGCGTCCACGAGCGCGCGAAGCTGCGCCAGGACGAGCATCGGACCGGCCAGGGCGACGATGATCAGCATCGGACCGAAGCCGAACGCGTTGCGCAGCGGGGCGACGGCGAGGGAGCCCGCGATCATCGCGCCGACCGTCAGCGCGTCGACGATGCCGAACACGCGCCCGATCACGTCGTTCGCAACGCTGCGCTGGAGCATCGTGGTCGCGAGGATGTCGACGACGACCTGGCCGATACCGGAGCAGAAGACGAGCGCGAACGCGAATGCCGCGACCTCGACCGGGGCGAGCAGGGCGAGCGGCACGGCCGCGGCACCGAGCGCGGCAAGCGTGACCGCCCCCACGCGTGGATGTCGCGACCAGCGCGTCGCGATCGGTGCGCCGATCAGGCCGCCGATCCCGAGCGCACCGTAGAGATAGCCGACGTCGGCCGCGGAGCCCCCGACGCGCTCTCCCGCCACGATGACGAGGACGACTGTCATCGTGCCGTAGACGAAGCTCGTCGCGGCGAGGAGCGAGGTGAGCACGCGCACGGCGGGGAACTCGCGCAACACCGTGATGCCGCCGTGCAGCTCTCCGAGGAACCGCTTCGTCGTGTCCGCGCCGTCGGCGGGCGGCGCGGCGGCCCGGCTGCGGGTCCGGATCGTCGCCGTCAACGCCGCGCCCAACCCGAAGGTCGCGGCGTTGACCGCGAACGACCACGTCGGTGCGGCGATGCCGAGCAGGACACCGCCGATCGCCGGACCGACGACGATCGAAGCGCTCTGCACGATGCTGGTGATGCTGTTGCCCGCGGCCAGATCGTCCTCGCCGAGCATCTCGGGGAGCAGGGCAACGGTCGCCGGGAAGTACGCCGTCCCCGCCGCGGTCGTCGCGCTCGCGAGCAGCCCGGCGACGATGACGGGCGCGTGCGCGCCGACCGCGAGCGCGAGCAGGGTCATGAGCGCCGTACGCAGCACGTCGGACGCGACCAACACCGAACGACGTTCGTAGCGGTCGGCGACGACACCGCCGAGCGGTGCGAGCAGCACATACGGAATCAGACGGAGCAGCGTCATCACGCCGACCCATGCGGGCGAATGCGTCCTTTCGTACGCGTAGACCGTCAGCGCGACGTTGTACAACCAGTCGCCGACCTGCGACACGGCCGCCGCCGCGATCAGCCTGCGAAAGTCGTGGTGCCGCAGCGCGGCGCGCATGCCGTATGAGTGGTCCATCTTCCCCGCAGCGCCGCTCGGCCGCACGCATACTGGCACGCGCGGGCCGTAGCGTGTCCCGGTGATGCGGCACCGGGTCGGCACCCGAGCAGGCGGGGCGGCAGTGCTGCTGACGATCGCCGCCCTTGGCTGCAGCTCGACCACACGGGCGCCGGCGCCGCGCGCCGGCGGCGCGGCCGCGACGACGGGCCCGGCGAGCACCGGCACGACGGCGGTCTCCGTGCGGCCGCCTGCTCCGACGAGCACCGTTGCGGTGCGTCCACCGGTCCGGGCCCGCACCGTGTGCGCCAACCCCGGTGCACCACCGGCGCACTACGCGTCGGTCGTCGTGTTCGCGTTCGAGAACCGCACCTGGAGCGGTGTGGGAATGGGGTTCGGACCGCAGATGCCCTACCTCCACGCGCTCGGCGCGCAATGCAGCTACTTCACCGACTGGACGGAGACCGATACCGCGCAGAGCAGCCTCACGCAGTACATCGGTCAGGTCACGGGCGCGCGCCAACCCGGCACCGTCGACGACTGTTCGCCGTCGGTGTCGTGCAGCACACGCGCCGACAACCTCTTCCGCCAGGCGCGCCGCGCCGGTCTCGCGGCGATCAACTACGTCGAAGACGCGACGACGGGCTGCAGCGCGGCGGGCAACGCGGCCAAGCACGTGCCCGTGCTCTACCTGTGGGGTGCCGACGACCGCGCGCACTGTGCCGAACACACCCGACCGTTCTCCGAGCTCGATCCGAACGCGTTGCCGTCGTTCGCGTTCGTGACACCGACGTTGTGCAATGACGGTCACGATTGCGGCAACGGGGTCGTCGACGCGTGGGCTCGGGCGCATGTGCAGCCGGTGCTCGACAGTCGCGCCTACCGCGAAGGACGCGTCGCGGTGTTCATCTGGTACGACGAGGACCACCCCGTCCCGAACCTATGGATCACGCCCACTGCCACTGCGGGCGCGCACACGACCGCGGGAGCGGGGTACGCGGGGACGCTGCGGGCCTGGGAGTCGATGCTGGGGTTGCCGTGCCTCGCGAACGCGTGCGCCGCACCCGACATGCGCGCCGCCGCCAACTCGTGAAGGGACCCTGAAGGGACCTTCGTCTCTGCCCCGGCGCGCCGCGGAGGTGCATCGTCGGAGATCGATACACGGGGCGGAGCGCGGCGAGTGCCGCGTCGACCAGGCGAGGTGGGGCCAGTGTCACGATTCGTCACAAGGTTCGGGTGCATCGCCGCGGCACTCACGTTCGTGTGCGCGGTGGCGCCCGCGGCATCGGCCACGCCGGGTCAGCTCGATCCGGCGTTCGGCCCGTTGGGCAACGGCACGGTGCTCGCCGACCACGGTCATCTCGACGGGGTGGTGAAGGTGCTGCGCCAGGCCGACGGCAAGATCGTCGCGGTCGCCAACGGCCAGACCCCGAACCTCGACCCGACCTTGGTGGTCCTGCGCTACCTCACGAACGGCGCCCTCGATCCGTCGTTCGGCACGGCCGGGGTGTTCACCGCGAACCTGCCGTCGAGCGCCTCGTTGATCTCCGACGGAGCCCTCCAGGCCGACGGCAAGATCGCCGTGACCGGGTCGGCGGGCAAGGTCGCGGCCCGCGGGTTCTGGCTGACCCGTCTGCTCGGAAACGGCACGCCGGACGCGTCGTTCAAGCCGCCGCAGCCGTTCACGAGCTTCGGCGCGAACGTCGACGCGCAGGCGAACGCGCTCGCGCTCGGACCCGGCGGCACGATCGTGGTGGCCGGCCGCGCGGGCACCGACACCGCGGTCGCGCGGTACACGTCGAGCGGTGCGCTCGACACCGCGTTCTCGGGCGACGGTCTCGTGACCCAGAGCTTCGGCGGGCAATCCGAGGGCATCGACGTGGTCGTGCAGCCCGACGGGCGGATCGTCGTCGGGGGCAGCGTGGGCATCGAGACCCAGCACCCGAGCATCGTCGTCGCGCGGTTCGACACCAACGGCAACCTCGACGCGACGTTCGGCTCCGGTGGGCGGATCGATGCGCACAGCACCCCGATCCGTGCGGGGCAGGCCCTGCTCCTGCAGGGAACGAAGATCGTCGTGGCGGGCGCGGTCGACATCCCCAGTGATGGCATCTCGCGGTACGCCGCGAACGGCACGATCGATCCGGGATTCGGCACCAACGGGACGGTGCGCGTCAGGATCGGGCAGTTCGCGCACGTGTCCGAGCTCGTCACCGACGCCGCGGGGCGGATCGTCGCGGCCGGTTCGGCCGCGTTCTCCCAAGAGTTCCCCGATCTGCCGTCGTTCGTCGCCGTGTGGAGGTTCTCGGCGAACGGCGCGCCCGACGCGACGTTCGGCTGCGGCGGCAGCGCCCTGACCGAGGTGCTCGGCAACGGCGCGGGCACGACGTACAACGCGGCGGGTGCCGCGAGCGCGGTTACGGCGGGCAACGACATCGTGGTGGGCGGTAGCGCGACGCACTTCAACGGGACCGACTTCCCGCCGACCGACGATCTGCTCGCGCGGTACCGCGGCACCGATCCTCCGCCCCCGGCCGGGTACGCGCTGGTGCGCGGCGACGGCGGCACCAGCGCCTTCGGCGCGGCGCCCGCCTGCGGCTCGGTCGCCGGGCTCGGGCTGAACGCGCCCGTCGTCGGGGCGGCGTTCGACCCGGCCGCGCCGGGCAACTGGACCGTCGCCTCGGATGGAGGTGTCTTCACGTTCGGCGCCTCGCACTTCTTCGGATCGATGGGTGGCTTGCATCTCGCCGCGCCGATCGTGGGCATGGCGGCCGCGCCCGACGGGAAGGGCTACTGGTTGGTGGCCTCCGATGGTGGCGTGTTCGCGTTCGGCTCGGCGCACTTCTTCGGTTCGATGGGTGGCTTGCATCTCGTTGCCCCGGTCGTGGGCATGGCGGCGACGCGGGACGGGAAGGGTTACTGGTTGGTGGCGAGCGACGGTGGTGTGTTCGCGTTCGGTTCGGCGCACTTCTCCGGATCTATGGGCGGCGTGCGACTCGCGGCACCCGTCGTCGGGATGGCCGCGGATCCCGACGGCCGGGGCTACTGGTTGGTGGCGAGCGACGGTGGTGTGTTCGCGTTCGAGGCGCGCTTCTCCGGGTCGACGGGCGGGTTGCACCTCGCGGCGCCGGTCGTCGGCATGGCCGCGGATGCGGACGGCACGGGCTACTGGCTCGGCGCGCGCGATGGCGGCGTATTCGCGTTCAGCGCGCCGTTCGCGGGCTCCACGGCCATGACACCGTTCCCGCCGGGTTCGCCCCGAGTGACGGTCGGCATCGTCGCGGCGCCGTAGTTCGGCCCTCGCGCGCGCGGCAACGAGATCTGGGACGAAAGCGGCCAATGCGCGTAGTCCGATCGACTCATTTCGAGCGCATTAGCGCTCAGAAGTCACAGGAGTGCCTCATGGTGCGCGCAAGCCGCGCCGAGTACCGCGGCCATGTCCAAGAGCAGAAACGTCATGGCCGCGACCGCGCAGAACGTCACGACGACGTTGCGCCGTCCGAAGTTGCGGGGCGTCGTCGCGCTCGCTGCACTGGCGGTGGGACTCGTCGGTCCTGCGTTGCCGGCACACGCGGCTGCGGCGCCCGATGCTCCGACCGCGGTCGTGGCGACACCGAGCGGAACGAGCCTCTCGGTCGCGTTCACGCCCGGGAGCACGAACGGCGCGAGCGGCGTGAGCTACGCCGTCGATTGCACCGGCACCGGCCCCGCGGGTTCGGCGAGCGGGAGCGGTTCCCCGATCGTCGTCAGCGGGCTGGGCAAGGGCCAGACGTACACCTGCACGGTCACGGCGCAGAGCGACGAGGGCCCGTCGGCCGCGTCGGATCCGTCCGATCCCGAGCAGCTCGCGACGACCGCACCCGGCGCGCCGTCGATCGACGGCATCACGCTGGGCTCGAGCTCCGTCACGGTCGACTTCAGCGCGCCGGCCGACAACGGCGGCGACGCGATCACCGGCTACGCGGTCACGTGTGACTCGGCCGGCGACCACCCCGCGCCGGTGTCGGGCGCGGGCATGTCGCTCACGGTCGGCTCGCTCGTGACGGGCGACTCGTACACGTGCACGGTCCACGCGACCAACGGCGTCGGTGACGGATCGGAATCGGCTCCTTCGGAGAGCTTCGTCGCCGCGACTGCGCCGGGCGCGCCGTCGGTGACGAGCGTGACGCAGATCAACCCCAACTCGCTCCGGGTGGCGTTCACCCCCGGAAGCGACAACAACGACCCGATCACCGGCTACCGCGTCACGTGCACGTCGAGCAACGGAGGCATCACGCGCACGAAGTCGGGCGGCGACTCGCCGATCACGGTGACGAACCTGTCGAACGCCAAGACGTACACATGCAAGGTGGTTGCCAGCAACTCGATCGGCAACAGCCCGGCGTCGAATGCGTCCGATGCCAAGCCGGCCGCGGTCCTGCCCGGGCAGCCGAGCATCACGAGCGCGACGCGCGGGAGCAACTCGGTGCGCGTCGCGTTCACGCCGGGCAGCACCGGTGGCGACGTGATCATCGACAACACGGTGACATGCTCCTCGGTCGACGGCGACAACACCGCGAGTGGCGCGAGCTCGCCCATCGTCGTCGGGTCGCTGGTGAACGGCGACTCGTACGACTGCGTGGTCGTGTCGACGAACCACCTCGGTGACGGGCCGCCTTCGACCGCGACCACGGTCACCGCGGCCACGACGCCCGAAGCTCCCGACATCGACGGGGTCGTGCAGGGCGACAACAACGTGACCGTCTCGTTCCACGCGAACGGCACCGGTGG